>NZ_NPKS01000029.1:0-86099 GCF_008329595.1 Methylobacterium sp. P1-11 | reverse complement strand
CTAGGGTCTGCTTACTCAGCTTGACCAAGTGAGGGACCGCTATAGGCGATAAGCGGAATTTGGCTTAACGCCCAGAAGCGGACCTTCGGCTTTGCGCCCTACCCGGTCATTCGATCGCGTCGATGTCGTCGCCGGGAGCAGACATGCCTTGGCGAGGCATCATTACTTTTGCCCCTGGGTCGCAGATGCAGCCTTCAAGGCTGGCGGGTCCGTCGACCGACCTGCCGCATGGTCCGAGAGGGTTCGAATGCCAAGTCTCGGAGTTCGACGATTGAGAGAGCTCCTCTCCGTGCGACCTCTATGAAATCCCACCATTCTTGATGGCGGCGTGGAACGCATCGATGAGGGAGATACGCGCACCGCGCCGGTAGAGGATGCCGACCAGCCTGCCATAGGCGCGGTCGCCGACGGCCACTTTTCGGATGCGGCGCTCCCGGCTCGATTCGAAGCCGTAATCCGGCAGAAGAGAAACGCCGAGGCCCTGCGACACCAAGACGAGAATGACTTCGGCCGCCTCGATCTCGAAGAGTTCCTTTGCGACGATCTTCTTGTCTTGGAGAAACCTCTCTGCGATCCGTCCCGTCGGCGAATTTCTGTACATGCTGATCATCGGCGAGGAGGACAGGCACGCCTCGACGCCCTCGAAGGGAAGTTCAGCCGGGCAGACCAGCGTCAAGGGCTCCTCCCGGATCAGGTGCCAGCCGAACTCCTTGGCGATCTCGAAGGTGGGCCTGACCGTGATGGCGCAGTCGATCGCACCGCCTTCCAACATGGAAAGGAGTTGCGAGGAGGTACCCGGTACGATCTTGAGGGCGATCTCCGGGTGATGCTCGGCCATGTGTCTCAAGGTCGGCGGCACGACCGACATCAGAGCGGTCGAGACCGACCCGATCCGAAGGGTGCCGCTGAGCCGTCCGAGCTGGGCGACCTGCGTCAGGTCCGCCACCCTCCTCAGGATGTCCCGCCCCGCTGTGACGACGGCTCGCCCCTCGTCCGTCAGGGTCACGGCGCGTCCGAGACGGGTGATCAGCCGGACACCGAGCCCCCGTTCGAGCGTCTGGATCTGTTCGGCGACGGCGGCGCTCGACAGCCCCATGGCCCGGGCCGCCCCGGCTAGCGAGCCGGCATCGGCCACGGCACAGAGTGTGCTGAGGAAGCGCGTGTTCAAGGCCCGGAATTTCCCACTCTAGAAGCAGGGGAAACACGGGTTTTCCTGCTCACTCAAGTCCGTACTGTCCCCGGCCAAAGAAATTGGAGGAATGCCGTGGCGAATGTCAGCCTCAATCCGCCCGCCCCGGCGGTCGATCCCGCCATCATCGCCGCCTTTCGTGACGCCACGACGCCATCGATCAGCGACAACCTCGACCGTTTGCCAGGCCTCGTTGGGCTGCGCCCGTTCCATCGCGGCGGCAAGCTCGTCGGGACGGCCTTCACCGTGCAGGTCCGCTCCGGCGACAACCTTGCCATCCATCAGGCCCTCAACGAGGTCCGCCCCGGCGATGTGCTGGTCGTCGCGGGCGGTGGCGATACAAGCCGGGCGCTCGTGGGCGATATCATGAAGGCCATCGCCGAAAGCCGGGGCTGCGCCGGCTTCGTCATCGACGGCGCGATCCGCGATTCGGGCATCTTCGCCGCGTCCGACTTCCCCTGCTATGCGCGGGCGGCGATCCATCGTGGGCCCTACAAGCAGGGTCCGGGGGCGACCAACATACCGGTCTCCATCGGCGGCTGGACCGTCGATCCCGGCGACGTGGTGGTGGGCGATGAGGACGGCGTCGTGACCTTCCCCGCCTCGATCGCGTCCTCCCTGATCGAGGCGGTTCGCGCGCAGGACCAGCGCGAGGCCGAGGTCCTCCAGATGATCCGCGAGGGCCGCTACGACGGCCGCTACGGCAAGGTCCCCGCCCGCTAACCAGGAAGGCCCCAGGCCACCCGCGATTCCGACATGGCGGCCCCCGGCGCGAGCGGCGGGGCCAGACACTGGCCAAGCCCCCGAAGTGGGGCGCCGGCAATGGGGCCGAACCGCCCCGACAGGCCAGGAGGAGACATCTGTGAACCCCAACGCGGATCGGATGCGGGTGCTCGTCACGCCGCGGGGCTTCGACCCGGAGGCACGGGCCTATCTCGAAGAACAGGGCTTCGAGGTGCGCCAGCCCGCACTCAACAACACCGACCCCGCGCCCGACACGCTGTCGGACCTTCTGGAGGGTGTCGACGGCTGGATCCTCGGTAGCACCTTCGTCGGCCCCGACCTGATGGCGCGGTCTCCCCGACTGAAGGTGCTGGCGCGCCGCGGCGTCGGCTTCGAGCAGATCGACCATCTCGCCGCGGCGAAGCTCGGTAAGGTCGTGACCATCGCCGCCGGCGGCAACAGCCCTTCGGTGGCCGACCACACGATCGGCCTGATGCTCGCCGTGGCCAAGCGGCTGGCGACCTTTCCGACATCTCTCCGGGCCGGCGATTGGACCTACCGCATCGGCGAAGAACTGACGGGCAGCACGGTCGGCATCGTCGGGCTCGGACGCATCGGCCGCTGCGTCGCCCGCCGCCTCGCCGGCTTCGACGTCAGGATCCTCGCGACCGACATCGTGCCGGACGACGGCTTCGCCGCCGCCCACAACGTCGCGCGGGTGGATCTGGAGACGCTGCTGAGCGAATCGGATTTCGTCACCCTGCACGCGCCCCTCGACGCCTCGTCGGCGCATCTGATCGACAGGAACGCCCTGGCCCGGATGAAGCCGGGAGCGATCTTCATCAACACTGCCCGTGGCGGGCTGGTGAACGAGCAGGATCTCTACGAAGCGATCGTCTCCGGCCACATCGCCGGAGCGGGCCTCGACGTGTTCGAGGCCGAGAAGGACCCTGCGGCCAGCCAGGCCGCCAAGGCGCTGATCGGGCTCGAGCGGGTCGTCGCCACGCCGCACACGGCGGCTGCCACCCATGGCGGCCTCGCCCGCACCAACCTGATCGCGGCCAGATCCGTGGTCGACGTCCTCACCGGCCGATCCCCACCCGCCGACTGCATCGTCGCCGACGGCCGTGCCTTACTGGAGGTGTGCTGAGATGCGTGCCGACCTCGCCCTCGACACTTCCGCCGCGGCTGCCGCCCGGCCGGCCAAAAGCGGCTTCCGCTGGGTCGTGCTGACCCTGTGCTTTCTCATCTACCTCGTGGCGGGGGCCGACCGCGCCAACATCGGGGTCGTCGTCCCTTACATGAAGAAGGAATTCGAGCTCTCGAACACCGATATCGGTGCGCTCGCGAGCCTCTTCTACATTGGCTACGCCATCATCCAGGTTCCGTTTAGCCTGATTTATCAGCGTTTCGGCGTGCGCTGGCCGTTCAGCCTGGCGATGATCGCGACCTCGATCGCGACTTTCTTCATGGGCTTCGCCGGGAGCGCCTTGCAACTCAAGATCGGACGTGCCGCCCTGGGCGTCGCCGAAGGACCGATCAACATCGGCATCCTCACCATCATCAATCGCTGGTTCCCGCCCCAGGAGAAGGGCACGGCGACCGGCGTGTTCATGGCCTCGATCAAGGCCGCACCGGCGCTGGTGCCGCCGCTCTGCGCCTTCATCATCTATCATTTCGGTTGGCGCGAGGTGTTCTTCGTCTTCGCGGTGCCGGGCTTCGTGCTGGCTGCGGCGTGGCTTCTGATGGTGCGCGATACCCCGCAGGGCAGCCGGTTCGTCTCCGACATCGAACTCGACCAGATTGAGACGGGGCGGGGAGGGGCGGCGCCGGGCAAGCCGGTGCCGGTGCACAAGGAGATGCCGCTTCTCGATCGGCTGATCCGAGTCCGCGCCTGCACGCCGCTCTCCACCACCCGGGACGTGCTGCGCTCCTGGGACGTCTGGGCCTGCGCGATCGGCTACTTCTTCATGGTGGGCATCGCCTACGCCATCATGACCTGGGTGCCGACCTACCTCGTCACCGTGAAGAAATATCCGCTCTTCGCGATGGGCTTCGTCGCCTCGACGCCGTGGATCGGCGCCATCATCGGCAACGTGCTCGGCGGCCTGATCTCCGACAAGCTCCTCGGCGGCCGGCGCAAGCCGATGATGCTTCTGACTTCGGCGGCGACCATCGTCACGATGTACGGGTTGATCTATTCGCCGGCTGACCCGTGGCTTCTGGCGCTGCTGTTCACCGCAACGGGCCTTCTGCTCAACCTCGGCTATTCGACCTTTCTCGTCTACCCGATGGGGCTGACCGCCAAGGAGAAGACCCCGCTGGCGGCGGCGATCGTCAACACCGGCGGTTCGCTCGGCGGCGCCTTCGCGCCCTTCGTGGTCGGCGTGGTGCTCGATTGGGCGAGTTGGGACGCGGTGTTCCTGTTCCTTGCCTCGACCTCGCTGCTGACCTTCCTCGCCGTCGTGAGCATGCGCGAGCCGATCCTCCGCACCACCGCATCGAAGCCCGCGCGACGCTGAGGCGGAGCAGTCGCCGGGCGGCCCCTGCAGGCGGCACCCTATTGAAGGAAACGGACATGGCCAGTCGTTCAGCCACAGCGGGGGCGATCCCCGCAACGGAGCGGATGACCCGGTATCGCTGGGTCGTCATGGGGCTCATCTTCATCGTCTATACTTTGGCCGCGGCCGACCGGGCCAACATCGGGATCGTGCTTCCCTTCGTGAAGAAGGAATTCGCGATGACCAACACGGAGGCCGGCGCGGTCGTCAGCCTGTTCTTCGTGGGCTACTCGGTCATGCAGATCCCTGCGGGCCTGTTGGTGAAGCGCCTCGGCACGCGGATCGTCTTCCCGATCTTCATGATCCTGACCTCGCTGTTCACGGGGCTCCTGGGCACGACGGGCTCGGCGTTCGCGATGAAGCTCAACCGGCTCGCCCTCGGCTTTGCCGAGGCACCCCTGCCGGTTACCATGCTCTCGACCATGAACCGGTGGTTCCCGCCGCAGGAGAAGGGCACCGCGGTCGGCCTCTTCCTGGCCGCCGCCAAGTTCGGTCCCGTCATCGTGCCACCGCTCGGTGCGCTGATCATCGCCACACTCGGCTGGGAGTACGTCTTCTTCATCTGCGCGCTGCCGGGGCTGGTCTTCGCCGTGCTCTGGTATTTCTTCGTCGTGGACGAGCCGGGCCGAAGCCGCTTCGTATCCCCGGCCGAGGCTGCGCATATCGGCAGCGCACTCCCGCTCACACCCGCTGGCCGCTCGCCGTCGACCGCACCGGCCTCGGTCGGCACGCCGCGCTTCGTCCGCCTCGATCGGCTCATTCGGGGGCGGCCGGTTCGCCCCGTCGCCACGGCGAAGGAGACGTTCGCATCCGGCAACATCTGGGGGCTCGCCGTCGGCTACCTGATGATGACCGGCATCATCAACGTGATCCTGGCTTGGCTGCCGACCTATCTGACCAACGTCAAACACTTCTCGCTGATGAATGTCGGCTTCGTCGCCTCGGCGCCGTTCATCGGTGGCGTGCTCGGCAACATCATGGGCGGTGTGTTCTCCGACCGGATCGTCGGCAAGCGGCGCAAGCCGACCATCCTGATCAGCACGGTCTCGACCGTGTTCATGATGGTCGCGCTCATCCACGCGCCGAACGAACCGGTGACGCTCGCAATCCTGCTGTTCCTCACCGGCTTCCTGCTGAACGTGGGCTACTCCTCCTTCACGGTCTATCCGGCCGGACTGACGACGAAAGACGCCTATCCGTTGGCCGTGTCGGTGGTGAACACCGGCGGACAGGCCGGAGGCGCGCTGTTTCCCTTCCTGACCGGTCTGCTCCTCGATGCCTATAGCTGGGATGCCGTCTTCCTGTTCCTCGGTGCCTCCTCTCTCCTGGCGATGGCGGTGATGCTGCTGGTCGTCGAGCCGGTCGAACGGGACGGGTCACGTCAAGCGCTCTGACGCGGGTTCGTCCGGCGCCGTGCCCGAGGCGATCGCCACCGGACACGGCTTCAGGCCCCTGTCCGCCTGTCGACCCCTGCATCTGCTCGGCGCCGGCCTGCGCCCGAACGCAGGCCGCCCCGCGTCAATCCTTATAGGCGGCGGGATCCGGGCTGTCGGTCGGGTGGGCGAAGGCGTGCTTCACTTCCGCCGACATCGGAAAGTTGTAGTTGATGCCCTTGGGCGGCACCGGAGACTCGAACCACTTGCTGTAGATCGCAGTCATCTCGGGGCTTTTGTACAAATCGGCCGTCGTCCGATCCACGAGCGCCTTGAACGGCTCGTCGTTCTTGCGAAGCATGATCCCGTAGGGCTCCGGCGGTCCAAACGCCTCGTCGCTGATCGTGTAGGCAACAGGGTTCTTCGACAGGGCAATCAGCACGCTGAGCTGGACGTCGTCCATGACGAAAGCGGCCGATCGGTCGCTCTCCAGCATCAGGAAGGCCTCGACCGTGTCCTTGGCCCCCTGAACGTTCATGGCGAGCTTTCGCTCGGCGTTGACCTTGGCGATCTGAACGATGTTGACGGAGCCGGCGACCGACACGATCGACTTACCCTTGAGGTCATCGATCGTCTTGATGGCCTGCGCCTTCTTCGAGGCGAAGCGGCTCGCCGTGACGAAATGGGAGTTCGTGAACGCGACCTGCTTCTGGCGCTCGGCGTTGTTCGTCGTCGAGCCGCATTCGAGGTCGATCGTCCCGTTCGTCATCAGCGGAATGCGCGTCGACGACGTGATCGGGATCATCTCGACACGAAGGTTCGGTGCATCGAGCTCCTTCTTCACCGCATCGACGATCTTCCCGCAGATGTCGATGGCATAGCCGACGTATTTCTGGTCGTCGTCGATATAGCTGAAGGGTGGGCCGCCGTCGCGGACACCGAGGACGATTTTATTGGAGTCCTTCACCTTCTTCAGTGTGCCGCTCAACTCGCCGGCCGACGCCGAGCCAATCAGGAGCGCGGCTGCGAAAGCGACGCCGAGCCATCTTCTCATCACTTATTTCCCCGTTTGCTGGACGATGAGGATCAACCCGGTGCCGGCCGCTCGGTGAATGCCCCCTTCGAGACCTTGCCGCGCCGATCCGCTGCGACGTGTTGCAGGATTCCGGCCTCACGGGCCACTCGCGGCCGAACGGCCCCGATCAGCCGCGAAGGCGCTGTGGGCGGAACGGCCGCCGCCTCGCCGGCGTCGCGGACTCCGATCCTATCGGCAAAGGACGCTTCGCGCTATCCGGGGAAGCCGTAGAGCGTGGCCGGATTGTCGACCAGGACCCGCGCTCGTTCGCGTTCGTTGGGCACCCATTCGGCCAGGAGGTCGAGCAGCCGGGCATCGTCGGGCATGTGCTTCTCGCCCCGGTGCGGCCAGTCGCTGCCCCAGACCATCCGCTCCGGGGCCGCCGCCGCGAAGGGCCTCGCGACGGCCGTGGCGTCGGCGTAGGCGGGAGCTCCGCTCGCGGTGTTGAGGTAGGCCCCCGACAGCTTCATCCACGTCCGGCCGCCGTCGAGCAGCCGCCGCACGACGGCGTAGGCAGGATGATCGACGCCCTGGCCCGGCGGGAGGCGTGCCAGATGATCGATGACGAGTGGCGCCGGCAGGCGGCTGAGGATGGATTCGAGCTCCACGATCGTGTCGCCGGTCGCATAGATCTGGATGTGCCAACCCAGCGGGGCGACCTTGCGGGCCATCGTCTCCAGACGCTCGGCGGTGGTCGTCCCCCAGGATTGCGGCGTGCCGAAATTGACCCGGATGCCCACCGCGCCCTGGGCCGCCATCGCCCGGAGCTCGGCATCGGTGATGTCGAGATCGACCACGACCACCGCGCGGGCCGAGGGACCGAACTGGGCGACGCCGTCGAGGGTCGCGCGGTTGTCGATGCCGTAGGTCGAGGGCGTCACCACCACCACCCGGCTCGTTCCGAGGCGGGCCTGCACTTGGCGATAGGCGGCGACGACGCTGTCCAGCACCGGCTGACCCTTCCAGTGGGGCGAAGCCGGGAAGCGGGTCGACAGGATGTGGATGTGGCAGTCGCAGGCGTTCGGCGGCACGCGGATCGAGGGCCCCTGCGTCCCGGCGGAGAACGGGACGGCGTCCGCCGCGTTCGCCGAACAGCTACGGACGCCCAGCGCCGAAGCGAGGGCGAGGGCGAGGGCACTGCCGCCACCCAGAACGCCCCGCCGTGTTCGAGCCCTGGGGTCCACTGAAAAGTCCTCCGCGGGGGCGAGCAATCAGAAGCCGTAGAGCTTGGCCGGATTGGCCACGAGGATGCGGTTCCGCACCGCCTCGTCTGGGGCCCAGTTCGCCAGGAGGTCGAGGAGCACGGCGTCGTCCGGCTTCGCGTCGGCGGGGGAGGTCGGGTGCGGCCAGTCGCTGCCCCAGACGACGCGCTCGGGGGCGACTTGCACATAGGCGCGGGCGAGGCGGCTGCGGTCGGCGAAGCTCGGCGGCCCGACCTTCGAGAGAATGTAGGCGCCGGTGAGCTTCACCCAGGCGCCGTGCTTGTCGATCAGGTCGGCGACCACCTTGAAGCCCGGGTGGTCGGGGCCGGCGGGCTCGGGCAGGTGCCCCATATGGTCGAACACGACCGGCACCGGCATGGCCTTCAGGGTGTCGGCCAGCTCCACGATCTTATCGCCGTCAGTGACGAGCTGGATGTGCCAGCCGAGGTCGGCGATCTTGCGGGCGACCGGCACCATGTCGGCGATCGGCGCCCCGCCCGGCAGGCGCGTCCCGAACCGAACGCCGCGGATGCCGGCCCCGTCGAGGCGCTTCAGTTCCTCGGGCGTCACCGAGGCGTCCAGCATCGCGATACCCCGGGCAGTCGGCCCAAACTCCTTCACGGACTGGACGAGGAGGCTGTTGTCGGCCCCGTAGGTCGAGGGCTGCACCACGATGTGGCGGCCGATGCCGAGGCGCTGCATCAGGAGCTTGTAGTCCGCCACGCTGGCATCCGGCGGCCGCAGGGTCGCGCCGGGCGAGACGGGGAAGCGCGCGTCGTAGATGTGGTGGTGGCAGTCCGTGGCTTCCGGGGGCACTGTGATCTTGGGCCGCTCCGTGCCCGAGGACCAGGGTACGGTCTGGGCCGCGGCGGTCCGAAGCCCGGCGCCGATCGCGGCGCCGGTCATTAAGGCCGCGAGATGCGCGCGGCGGGTCATCGCAATCGTCATCCGGCCGGTCCGTTCAGTGATGCGAGAAGAGGGTTTGGCCAGCGGCCGGCATCCGCGCCGTCAGGATGCTGCCGGTCTGGGATTCGGTGATGAACAGGGTCGCGCCGTCAGGGCCGCCATAGGCGACGTTGGTGGTCGAGATCCCGGCGGGGGACTTCACCCGCAGCAGCGGCTCGGCGACCGGCGACAGCCGCCAAATCGACCCGAACCCAGTATGTGCGACGATCAGGCAGCCCTCGGCATCAAGCGCGATCCCGTCCGGGCCGCCGAGGCCACCGTGGAGTTGCGCGAATACGCCGACCTTCGCGACGAGGCCGCTGGCGTTGAGGGGCACCCGCCAGATCTGCTGGGTGCGGGTCACGGCGACGAACAGGCTGCCCATGGCGTCGTCGATGACGATGCCGTTCGGGCTCGGCACCGTGTCTACGAGGCAGGTCAGTTCGCCAGACGGGCGCAGGCGGTAGACCCGGCCGGTCGGGTCCTGCAGCCCGGTCTGGCCCTGGTCCGTGAAGTAGAGGTCGCCATTCCTGGCGAAGGTCAGGTCGTTGACCCCGCGGAAGCCCTCCGAGCCCGCATTCTCCAGGAACGGCGTCACCGCGCCCGTGTCGGGGTCGAGGAGCATCAGGCCGCGCTTGTAGCAGGTGATGAAGATCCGCCCGTCCCGGTGGATCTTCATGCCGTTCGGCCAGCCGTCGTACTCGGCGACGAGTTCCCACTCGCCGGCCGGGTCGATGCGGAAGATCCGGCCGAAGGGAATGTCCGTTACGTAGAGGCGGCCGGCTCGGTCGAAGACGGGGCCTTCGAGGAAGGAATCGATGGGGTGTCCGCCCCGGTTGGCGTTCGCCCAGGCGGTCGGCCGGACTGTGCGGAAGCGGTCGGGCAGCCGCGTGAAGACCTCGGCCGTCACGGCCGGCGGGGGAGCGAAGAACGACATCGCGTGTCCTCGGGGCAGGAGTGGGGATCGTGGTTCAGGCGGGCAGCGCCGCGGTCCTGGCCTCGCGGGCATGGGCGCGGCTGATCAGGATCACGCTGAGCGCGGCGGCGGCATCGAGCGCCGCGACCGGGAGCATGCCGAGGGGGAAGCTACCGGTGGCGTCCTTCACGAGGCCGACCACGTTCACCATCAGGCCGCCGCCGATCAGGTTCGAGATCGCGTTGATCCCGGCGAGCCCGGCCGCCAGTGTCCCCGGCGAGAGCCAACCGGCGGAGAGCGCCCAGAACGGCCCCTTGAAGGAGTAGGCGCCGACGAGGGCGAAGGTCACGGCCAGGACGGCGGTGGCGATGCCGCCGGTCAGGTTGAGGTACGCCAGGCCGAAGGCCGCGAGCAGCAGCGGGATCGCCGTGTGCCAGCGCCGCTCGCCCTGCCGGTCGGAGTGGCGGCCCCAGAGCACCATCAGGATCGTGGCGAAGCCGTAGGGGATCGCGTTGACGAAGCCGGTCTGCAGGTTGGTCAGCCCGAACGACTTGATCATCTGGGGCTGCCACACCGACAGGACGCTGCCCGTCGCGGAGGCACCGGAGCAGACCAGCGCCATCGTCAGGAAGTACTTGTTGCGGGCCAGTTGCCAAAGCGAGATATGGCCGATGGGCTTGCGCCGCGCGGCCTCCTCATCGAGGCGCCCGACGAGCCATGCGCGCTGCTCATCCTTCAGCCAGCTTGCATCGCGGGGCCGGTCGGTGAGCACGAACAGGCAGGTGATGCCGAGGAGAACGGTGGGCAGGCCCTCCAGCACGAACAGCCATTGCCAGCCCTTGAGCCCGAGCAGCCCGTCGAGTTCGAGGAGCGACACGGACAGGGGCGAGCCGAGGAAGGTCGCTAGCGGGATCGAGACCGTGAACGTCGCCAGGACCCGAGCCCGGTACTCGCTCGGCAGCCAGTAGGTCAGGTAAAGGATCGCGCCCGGGAAGAACCCGGCCTCCGCCGCGCCGAGGATGAAGCGCATCACGTAGAGGGAATGGGGGCCGGTCACGAGGGCCATGCCCATGGTGACGAAGCCCCAGGTGATCATGATCCGCGCGATCCAGCGCCGCGCGCCGACCTTTTGCAGGGCGAGATTGCTCGGCACTTCCACCAGGAAGTAGGAGATGAAGAACAGGCTTGCCGCGAAGCCGAACATGGCCGGGGTCAGCCCGAGATCCTTATTCATCTGCAGGGCGGCGAAGCCCACATTAACCCGATCCAGCAACGCACAGAAATAGCACAACATCAAGAATGGGACGAGCCGCAGGATGACCCGGCGCATGGTTGCGGTCTCAAGCGGATGCTTGGCTTGCTCGGAGACGTTCACCTCCCAACCTCCCACTTATTTGAGATGTGGCTCGCGTGACGTCCCGCGCCCTTGAGCCTTTGTGGAGTGGCCCTGCAGGGGGATCAGATCCCCTCGCAGCCCGCCTCGGCGAGTGCGCGCTCGACCCAGGAGCGGTCCACGGTGCCTGCCTTGATCGCCGCCATGGTCTTGGCCTCGCCCTGCTGCTTCTTGTCGGCGGCGACGAAGACCTCCTCGGTCTGGTCGAAGGGCACGCAGACGAAACCGTCGTCGTCGCCGACGATGAGGTCGCCCGGCGCGATCACCATGCCCTCGATGGCGATGGTCGCGTTCATCTCGCCCGGCCCGTTCTTGTAGGGGCCGCGGTGGGTGACGCCGGCGGCGAAGACCGGGAACGCGTTCGTGCGGATCCAGCCGTAGTCGCGCACCGCGCCGTTCAGGACGACGCCGGCCACGCCGATCTGCTGCGCATGGGAGAGCATGAGTTCGCCCATCAGGGCGTTCGTCAGGTCGCCGTCGCCATCGACGACGAGCACGTCCCCGGGCTTCGCGCGGTTGAGGGCCGCATGGATCATCAGGTTGTCGCCGGGGCGCACCCGCACCGTCAGGGCGACGCCGCTTAGCACGCCGCCGGCATGGAGCGGGCGGATCCGCGCGCCGCCATGGCTCATGCGGTTCATGGAGTCGCTGATATTGGCGACCGCGATCGCCTTGTACTTCTCGACGGTGGTGGGGTCGACCGTGCGGGTGCGCGGATGGATCTTGAAACCGATGGCCATGGAGGTTCGTCCTTCGATGCGGGAAGGTGGCAGGGGCGTCAGGCGACGGGCTTGAGGCCGGCCTTGAGGACCATGGCGTCGAGGGCCTCCTGGTAGGTCCGGGGGACGACGCCCTTGAAGTGGTCCTTTAGGCCGAGGCTCTCCTTCCAGCGCAAGCGCTGGGCGACGGCGCGGGCCATGATCGGCTCGACGCCGGCATCGGCGACGGCGTCGGCCGACATCTCCAGTTCCTCGGCCCGGCGCTTGGCGTGGATCGCCCCCGAGGGGGTGAGGCTCTGGACCGTGTCCATCCACGGCCGGGCGAGGGTCTTGGAGGCCGAGGCGAGGACGACCTCGTCGATCCCGTACTGTCGGGCGGCCAGCAGCATCTCGTCGGTCAGCGCCTCGATCCCCTTGATGAGGACCGAGCGGATGATCTTGATCCCTGAGGCGGTGCCGAGCACCGGGCCGGTGAACTCGATCTGCATGCCCCAGGGCACGAGGAGGTCGCGCACCCGCTCGCCGGCCGGGCCGCTCGACAGCATCCGCATGGAATAGCCGTGCAGCGGCGTACCCTCGATCGAGCCGTCGCCGAGGAGCGCGCTGGTGGCTTCGAGCTTCCGCGCGACGGTCTGTTTGATCTTCGGCGTGGCCGAGGCGAAGTCGAGGAAGGTGTGCCGGGCCGTGAGCACCGGGGCGAAGGCGTCGGCGCTCTCCAGTGAGGAGGCGCCGGGCGTGAAGCTCACGATCAGGTCGGCGGCCTCGGCGAGCTCCGCGTTCGAGCGGACGAGGGTGACGCCAGCGTCCCTGGCCCGCGTCTGGATGAGATCCGCGTAGGGACCCTCGAACGCATACTTGTCGTAGCAGGCGATGGACTCGAGGCCGGCGCCGCGCAGGCCGGCGCCGAGCGTGCTGCCGATCTCGCCGTAGCCGACGAGGCCGAGCCGGAATTGTGTGCGATCTGCCATGGTGTGCTCCTGTCGGGCTATGCGGTGAGGGGGATGGTCCGCCGGCCGGCAAGCGGGCTGGCGGTGAGGTGGTCGCGGAGGATCTCGACGGGGTGGGGTAGTCGCAGGCCATCGACGAGCTTCACCTGCGAGCGGCAGGAGTAACCGTCGGCGAGCAGGCGGCCCGAGCGGCCCTTCCCGGCGACGTGCCCGGCCCAACTGAGGCCGTAGATCCGCTCCGACATCGCCCGGTGCTCGGCCTCGTGGCCGTAGGTCCCGGCCATGCCGCAGCAACCCGCGGGCAGCACCGACAGGCGCAACCCCAGCGCGGCGAAAACCTCGGTCCAATCGGCGAGCGCTGGCTGCGCCGTCGCCCTTTCTGTGCAGTGGGGCAGCAGCCAGTAGGGCTCGGTCTCTGAAGGCGTGGGGGCTGCTTCCATGCGGCCGGCAAGCCATTCCTGGACGAGGTGGATCCGCGGCAGGTCCCACCCCGGCAGGGCCTGCCGGTACTCGGAGCGGTAGGTGAGCGTCATCGACGGGTCGAGACCGACGAGGGCGATACCGGTCGCGGCGAGCCGGCCGAGATCTTCGGCATTCACCGCCGCCAGACGCGCGAACCGGCCGAGGAAGCCGTGGACGTGCAGCGGCTTGCCGTTGGGTCGGTACGGTGCGAGCCAGGGCCGCAGGCCGAGCCCGATCAGCAGATCGAGGAGGGCGAGGAGGACCGGCGTGTCGTAGTGGCTGGTGAAGGCGTCCTGCACGACGACGACGCTCGTCAGGCGCTCGGCCTCCGGGAGGCGGGCCAGGGTTCGCGCCTCGGCCAGCGCCACGCCGCGGCGGGCGAGTTCCTGGCGCAGGTCGATGCCTGACAGCTGCGGGACGTGGACCAGCCCGACCATCCGCGAGAGCCCGAGGGATGTCGCGGCATTCGCGAGCCGGGGTGCCTTCGCCAGCAGCGGCACCGCAGTCTCCAGGGCGGCGATGGCGTGGTGGCGCAGGGGGCGTAGGTAGTGGCCGTGATAGAGTTCGAGGAACTTCGCCCGGAAGGTCGGCACGTCGACCTTGATCGGGCACTGCCCCGCGCAGGACTTGCAGGCGAGGCAGCCCGCCATGGCCTCATGGACCTCGTGAGAGAAGTCCTCCCGCCGCCGCAGGGTCGCGGCGAGGCGGGCCGGGAAGGCGAGCCAGTTCGGCCGGGCGCGCAGGCGTTGGGCTTCTTCCAGCGGGTCGCGGCCTTCGACGGCGAGCCGCCGCAGCCACTCGCGCATCAGCTGGGCGCGGCCCTTCGGCGAGTGCCGGCGCTCGCGGGTGCCCTTCCAGGACGGGCACATCGCCTCGTCCGGGTCCCAGGTGAAGCAGGCGCCGTTGCCGTTGCAGTGGAGCGCCTCGTCGTAGCCGGCCCGGACATGCGCGGGGATCGTCCGGTCCCGCTGGCCCTTGGTCGGCACACCGTCGACGGTCAGCAGCGCGGCGCCCTCGGGGGCGGCGATCTTGCCGGGGTTGAACTGGTTGCGCGGGTCGAAGGCGGCCTTCACCGCCTGCAGCACCGGGTAGAGCGGGCCGAAGAAGCGGGGCGAGAACTCGGAGCGCACGCCCTTGCCGTGCTCGCCCCAGAGGAGCCCGCCGTAGCGCTGAGTCAGGGCGACGACGTCCTCGGTGACGGCGCGGACCAGCGCCTCGGCGCCGGGCGTCTTCATGTCGATGGCCGGGCGGACATGGAGCACGCCGGCATCGACATGGCCGAACATGCCGTACTCGAGCCCGCGCCGGTCGAGGGCGGCGCGGAACTCCGCGATGTAGTCGGCGAGGTGCTCCGGCGGAACGGCGGTGTCCTCGACGAAGGCCATGGGCCGCCGGTCGCCCTTGGTGTTGCCCAGCAGACCGACCGCCTTCTTGCGCATCGCCCAGAGGCGGCCGACCTCCGCCTCGCCCCGGGCCACCGTGTAGCCGCGTCGGCCGTGGGCGGTCCCGGCCTCGTCCAGGGTCGCCGTCAGGCGGGTCAGCGCCGCCTCGACCGCGTCCGCATCGTCGCCGACGAACTCGATCAGGTTGACGCCCTGCGCCTGCTCGCCCGCATCCTTCGGGAAGTAGGCGGTGACGCCCTCCCAGACGGGATCCTCCTGGGCGAGTCCCAGCACCTTGGAGTCCGCCGTCTCGACCGAGGCCGCCCCGAAGGCCACGAGTGTCCGTGCGTCGCGCAGGGCCGCGTCGAAGCTGTCGTAGCGGAGGTTCACCAGCGCCACGTGGCTCGGCAGCGGCAGGACGTTGAGCGTCGCATCCGCAAGGAGGCCCAGCGTCCCCTCCGAGCCGCACAGCACGGCGTTGAGGTCGAAGCGGCCGTCCGCGCGGCGCAGATGGGCGAGGTCGTAGCCGGTGAGGCAGCGGTTCAGCGGCGGGAACGTTTTGTCGATCAGCGCGGCGTTCTCGCGCTGAAGCTTGTCCACCTCCTGGTGGATGGCCCCCGCGAAGTCCTGCCGGGCCTGCGCGGCCGCGAGCCTGTCGTCGTCGAGGGGTTCGGAGTGCCAGACCGTCCCGTCGGCCAGCACCGTGGTGAGGGCGCGCACGTGGTCGCGGGTCTTGCCGTAGAGGCAGGAGCCCTGGCCGCAGGCGTCGGTCGAGATCATCCCGCCGATGGTGGCGCGGTTCGAGGTCGAGAGTTCGGGAGCGAAGAACAGGCCGTGCTCGGCCAGGGCCGCGTTGAGCTGGTCCTTCACCACCCCCGCCTCGACCCGCGCCGTGCGGCGCACCGGGTCGATGGCGAGGATGCGGTTCATGTGCCGCGAGAGATCAACCACGATCCCGTCCGTGAGGGACTGGCCGTTGGTCCCGGTCCCGCCGCCGCGGGGGGCGATCCGCACCGTGGCGAACCGCTCCTCGGCGAGCAGGGTCGCGATGCGCACGAGGTCGTCGCGGTCGCGCGGGAAGGCGATCGCCTGCGGCGTGATCTGGTAGATCGAATTGTCCGTGGCGAGCACGGTGCGGTCGGCCTCGGCCATCGTCAGGTCGCCCGCGAAGCCCCGCGCGCGCAGCTCGGCGCAGAAGGCCGCGGTCAGGGACGGCACCCGGGGGCCGGGGGAGAGGCGCGGGATCATGGCGGTCAGGCCGGGAGCGCGGCCGGCAGCGCAGCCCGGCGGACCTGCCGGCCGAAGGCCAGCATCGTCAGCGCGCCGACGAGCAGGATGCCTCCGACCATGAGGAGCGGCGCGGTGAACCCGCCCGAGAGGTCGCGGACGAGGCCAATCAGGTAGGGGCCGGCGAAGCCGCCGAGATTGCCGATCGAGACGATCATCGCGATCCCGCCCGCCGCCGCGCGTCCGGTGAGGAAGCCCGAGGGCACGGCCCAGAAGGTCGCCACGAAGGAGTTGATGCCCATCACCGCGACGCATAGCGCCGCGATGGTGAGGAGCGGCGTCGGAGTCAGGGCGCTCGCAACCAGCGCGGCGGCGCCCACAAACAGGGAGATGGCCGGGTAGATCGTCCGGTCGCGGCCCCGGTCGGACAGGCGGCCCCACACCACCATCGCCACAGCGCCGCAGAGGTAGGGGACGGCCGTCACGACCCCGACGAGCGAGGTCGCGAGCCCGAGCTGCTTGATGATCTGCGGCAGCCACAGGCCGATGCCCAGCGAGCCGATAATGGCGCAGAAGTTGACCGCCGCCAGCGTCAGCACCCGCCAGTTCCGCAGGGCCTGGGCCAGGGTCATCGGATGCTTCTTCTCGATGGCGGCCTTCTCCTCGGCGAGCTTGGCGACAAGCACGTCGCGCTCGGCGGGCGTGAGCCACTGCGCCTTCTCCGGCCGATCGGTGAGGACGAAGAGGCAGACGATGCCGAGAACCACCGCCGGCAGTGCTTCGAGGATGAGGAGCCACTGCCATCCGGCGAGGCCGAAGCCCTCGACCTGCACCAGCGCGCCGGATATCGGCGAGCCGATGATGTTGGCGGCCGGAATCCCGAGGAGGAACAGCGCGGTGGCGCGCGCCCGCACCGCCGAGGGGAACCACAGGCTGAGATAGAGGAACACGCCGGGCACGAACCCCGCCTCGCCGAGGCCGAGAAGGAACCGCGCGATCCCGAACTGGATCGGGCCGGTCACGAAGGCGGTCGCGGCCGAGACGAGACCCCAGGTGATCATGATTCGGGCGATCCAGAGCCGGGCTCCGACGCGCATCATGATCAGGTTGCTGGGGATCTCGGCGAGGAAGTAGCCGAGGAAGAACAGCCCCGCGCCGATGCCGAACGACGTCGCGGTGAGCCCGATATGGGCGTTCATCGTGAGCGCGGCGAAGCCGACATTCACGCGGTCCAGGTAGCTGACCACGTAGCAAACGAAGAGGAACGGCAGGATCCGCCGCATCATCTTGCGGTGGAGGTTTCGCTCGTCGACCGCCTGGGCCGGAGCCGGGGCCTGTTGCCCTTGCGCCATGACGTCCACTCCCGAATCGCCATTTTTGAAACGGCGTTTCGTTTTTAGTCGCCCAAACACAGGCGGCTGTCAACGAAGCCTTGGGCAAGGCCGCGTCACGGCTTGGTGAGCGGAAGGCGCTTGGTTATGGATCGGTCGTCCCGAACTCCACGAAACCGGAACGAGTGCGAAGCGATGGCGAAGGAGGCGCGCGCGCGGCCCAACCTCGAGGGTGTGGCTGCGGCCGATCGGGTGCTGACCGTGCTGACGGCGTTCCGGCGCGGAGACGACGCCCTCGAACTCTCCGAGCTCGCCCGCCGCACGTCGCTCGTGAAGAGCACGATCATGCGGCTCTGCATCTCGCTGGAAAAGTTCGACCTGATCGAGCGCTTGAATGACGGGCGCTACCGCCTGGGCGTCGAGGCCGCTCGGATCGGTTCGGTCTACCAGCAGTCCTTCGCCCTGGAGGAGCGGATCGTCCCCGTCCTGGAGCGGCTCGCGGCCGAGTCCCTGGAGACGGCTTCGTTCTACATCCGCCGGGGCAATCAGCGGCTGTGCCTGTTCCGGGCGGACTCGCCCTCGCCGCTCCGGATGAATGTCCGCCCCGGCGATATGCGGCCGATGGACGAGTCCGCGATTGCCCGGGTTTTGAGGACCTTCAGCGACCGAAGGGCTCCGGACAGGGCGGCGATCGAGATGCCACTCTATTCCTCCGGCATCACCGACCCTCATGTCGCATCAATTGCGATGCCGGTGTTCGGGACGGAGCAGAGGCTGATTGGTGCTCTCGCCCTGTCGGGTCCAGCATCTCGGCTGACATTGGAACGAGCCGAGACCCTCAAGTCGCGGCTCCGTGAGGCTGGTGAACGCCTCTCGTCTGAACTTGGGGCACAGCTTTAACGAGGTTTGCAGCCTATCCGGCCGGCTCACCAGGCGCGCTCTACCACTTTGATGTCTGTACCACTAATGTCCGCTTACTTAACAAAATGACCAGCAAGCAGAAATTCCGCTTGCGGCCATGTACTGCCGAGTCCAACGGCCCTCAGGGCGTCTCAGATGGGTGGATTTCGGCCGGTCCGCTTCTGAGCCCGAACTCGCATAAGCAGAAGCCGCCTTTGCGCCCGCTTCGACCCATAAGCGTCTTCTGCAACGCCTGCTTGCAGGGCTTCGACGATAGCCGCATTTCATGCTCTCCCTAGTAAGTGGGAGAGTTCCAATGACGGTGGCGGACAAAGCTTTCACGGGAACAATCCCCCAGCTGTACGAACGTCACCTCGTTCCCCTGATCTTCGAGCCTTACGCCCAAGACTTGGCCGAGGAGGTACGCCGGTTGAAGCCCGGCAGCGTCTTGGAGACCGCCGCCGGCACGGGCGTCGTCACCCGAGCACTCGCGACAGTGCTGCCCGCCGCGACCCGCTTGGTGGCCACCGACCTCAACGCGGCCATGCTCGACGTTGCGCGTACTCACGTCCCTCGCGACAGCTCCGTCGAATGGCGACAGGCCGACGCCTTGGCGCTGCCTTTCGCCGACGAGACGTTCGACGCGGTGATTTGCCAGTTCGGGGCCATGTTTTTCGCCGATAAGCATCAAGGGTTCAGGGAGGCTTGGCGCGTCCTAAGACCCTCCGGCCGCTATCTATTCAGCGTATGGGACGAGATCGGTGCGAACGAATTCCCCGACGCCGTGACGCGAGCTCTCGCCGAAATCTTTCCTGACGATCCGCCTCGCTTTCTCGCGCGAACGCCGCACGGTTACTGCGACACCGCTCGCATCATCGAGGACCTGAAAGCCGCTGGCTTTGCCGATGTCACGTCTAAGACGGTGAAGCACGTCAGCAGGAGCGAAACGCCTCACGAGCCGGCCTTGGCCTTCTGTCAGGGCACACCCTTGCGAAGTGAGATCGAGGCGCGGGATGCGGCTTGTCTTGAGGAGGCGACGCAGCGAGTTGCAGCGGCGCTAGCAAGGCGCTTCGGGAAGGGCCCGATTGAGGGCCGGATACGCGCGATCGTGTTCTGCGCAACCCGATGACAGGTTGTTCTCCACCCAGGGCCGAAGTTGCCGGACGGCCGACGTATGGCCGCTTTCTGGTAGCTCTGAACGGCTTCGGGACGTCTGACTTGGGTCGGAAGCGGGAGGGCCGCTCAGGGTGGATTTCTGCCGGTCCGCTTCCGGGCGATAATCTAGAGAAGCGGACGTCGTCGGCGCGCTTGTTTCTGACCCACCTCAGAAGGCTGAAAAGCCTTCTAGGAAGTTCGGTTGGCTGTCGCTGGCGTGTCTTGGCAGTCGAGGAGATCGGCAACAGCTCAATCAGCCCCTTCACCACCCCGAGTACGGCCACACGCGCATAGCCGAGGGCCACGAAGCCCGTATCGATGCCCTGCGAGCAGGCACCGTCGAGAGATCCCGCCATCCCTGGCTTTCCTGTCGCAACCCGATGCCCGTCAGTCGCGCCTCACGTGCGGGCGTTCCGCACCGACGGATGCGTGCCCGCGCGCTGCGGCAGCAGGACGACGGCAACGACGATGAGGGCCGCCAGGACGGTCGATGCCAAGGGGCGGCTCAGGTTCAGGCCGCCTTGCGCCAAGGGCTTGTCGAGGAAGTCGCCGACCGTCGCGCCGAGGGGGCGGGTGAGGATGAATGCCGCCCAGAACAGCGACACCCGCGAGACCTGGGTCCGGTAGTACAGGCCGACGACGACCAGAAGAGCAGCGCCGAAGACGAGGGCACCGCCATCGTAGCCGAGGCCGCCGGTATCGGCGAGCCAGTCGCCGAGCGCCGTGCCGAGCGTCTGCGAGAAGGTGATGGCCGCCCAGTAGAAGGCCTCCACGCGGGGCGTAGAGACCGTGTCGACGGAGATGGTACGCTCCGACGTGTACCAGAGCCCGAGGACCGCCGCGAGGCACGCGAGCAGGAGCGCGCTGCCACCGATGTAGCCGATCCCGAGCGAGCGGTCGGCGAAGTCCGCCATGGTGGTCCCAAAAGTCGTCGAGGCGATAATGGTCGCCCAGTACAGGGCTGGGTTGAACCGGCGCGACAGGATCTGGGCGACGACGAGGGCGATGAGCACCGTGGCGAACAGGACAGTGCCGGCGAGATAGCCCCAGTCGAGGGTCATCGTGACGGTGTCGCCGCCTGTCTCGCCGAGCGTCGTGGCGAGGACCTTGACGATCCAGAACCCGAGGGTGACCGCTGGCGCCTTGCTCATGGTGCGGGCATCGGTCTCGCTCATCGGCCGCACTCCTTCGGGGCGACACCCGCCCTATGATGAAGGCTCATCGCGCTTCTGCGGCATGGGCCCGGTGGGCCGGGCGGCGCGAGGCGAGCACCGCACTGAGCCGGTCCATGTAGAGGTAGACGACCGGGGTCGTGAACAGCGTCAGCACCTGGCTGACCGCCAGGCCTCCCACGATGGCGTAGCCGAGCGGCTGGCGGATCTCCGAGCCGGTCCCGGTACCCAGCATCAACGGCACGCCGCCCAGCAGCGCACACAGCGTCGTCATCAGGATCGGGCGGAAGCGCAGTAGGCAGGCCTCGTGGATCGCCGTCTGGGGCGACTTGCCGCCCTCGCGCTCGTGCACGATGGCGACGTCGACCAGCATGATGCCGTTCTTCTTGACGATGCCGATGAGCAGGATGATCCCGATGATGCCGATCATGTCGAGCGGCCGTCCGACCAGCATCAGCGTGGCGAGCGCCCCGAGTCCGGCCGAGGGCAGCGTCGACAGGATGGTCAGCGGGTGGATCGTGCTCTCATAGAGCACACCCAGGATTACGTAGACCGCGAACAGCGCCGCCAGGATCAGCGGCGGCGTCGAGCCGAGCGAGGTCTGGAAGGCCTGGGCGTTGCCCTGGAACGCGGTGGCCACGGAGGACGGCATGTGCAGGTCGGCCGCTGCCTTCTGCACCGCGGCGACCGCCGCGCCGATGGTGGCGCCCGGCGCCAAGTTGAAGCTCAGGGTCACGGACGGGAACTGGCCCTGGTGGTTGACCACCGCGGGCATCGTGCCGGTCTCGATCCTGGCGATCTGGCTCAAGGGCACGGAGGTGTTGTCCTGGGAGCGGACATAGATCCGTTGGAGGGCGTTGGGCCCCAGCTGATAGTGCGGGTCGACCTCCAGGATGACGTAGTAGTAGTTCAGCGGCGCGTAGATGCGCGCCACGTGTCGCTGGCCGAAGGCGTCGTAGAGGGTGTTGTCGACAGCGGCCGGGTCGATGCCGAGGCGCGCGGCGGCCGTGCGGTCAACGACGACGTCGAGCATCCGCGCCGACGATTGCTGGTCGCTCGCGACCGCGGTGAGCTCGGGCAGCTTTTGCAGCGCGTCGAGCATCTTCGGCCCGTAGAGGTTAAGCTCCTCCAGGTCGATGTCAGTCATCGTGAACTGGTACTGCGTTTTCGAGACGACGGCGCCGATGGTGATGTCCTGGGCGGCCTGCATGTAGACCTTCATGCCCTGGACCTGATCAAGCGCCTTCGAGAGCCGTCCGATGACCTGATCGGCCGTGACGTTGCGCCGCTCGCTCGGCTTGAGGCTGATGAACACGCGACCGTTGTTCTCGGTCACGGTCGGGCCGCCCGGACCGATGTAGCCGGCCACGTCCGCGACCGCCGGATCCTTGTTGATGATCCCCATGATAGCTTGCTGGCGCAGCTTCATGCCCTCCGGGGACACGTCCTGGGCCGCCTCGCTGATGCCGACGATCAGGCCCGTGTCCTGCTGCGGGAAGAAGCCCTTCGGGATCGTCCAGAACAGGTAGCCCGTGAGCGCGACGGTGCTGAAGAAGGTGAGCAGCGTAAGGAAGCGGTGGCGCAGGGCGACCTGCAGCCCGACATCGTAGCGCGCTGTGAGCCAGGTGAAGAAGCTCTCCAGCCCGCGCGAGACGCGGCCCGGCGGCTTGGTCTCGTGGCCCGGCAGCAGCCGGGCGCACATCATCGGCGTGAGCGTCAGCGAGACCACAACCGAGACCAGGATCGAGACCGCAACCGTGACGGCGAACTCGCGGAACATCAGCCCGACGATGCCGCCCATCAGGAACAGCGGGATGAAGACGGCCACGAGCGAGATCGAGATCGACAGGATGGTGAAGCCGACCTCGCCCGCCCCGTCGAGCGCCGCCCGCATTGGCGTGGCGCCCGCCTCGATGTGGCGGACGATGTTCTCGACCATGACGATGGCGTCGTCGACCACGAAGCCGATGGCGATGGTCAGCGCCATCAGCGACAGGTTGTCGAGGCTGTAGCCCAGCACGTACATCACCGCGAAAGTGCCGATCAGCGAGATCGGCACCGACACGGCGGGGATCACGGTCGCCCACAGCCGGCGCAAGAACAGCGCGATCACGCCGACCACCAGCGCGATGGTCAGCAGCAGGGTGAACTGCACGTCCGCGACGCTGGCCTGGATGGTCTGGGTCCGGTCCGAGGCGATTTTGACGTCAATGCCGGGCGGCAACGAGGCCTGGAGCTGCGGCAACGCCCGCTTGATGGCCGCCACGGTAGAGATGACGTTGGCCCCTGGCGCACGCTGCACGGCGAGCGCCACGGCTGTCTTCTCGCCGACCCAGCCGGCGATGGTGACGTCCTGGGGCGCCTTGATCGCGCGACCGATGTCCCTGACCCGGATCGGGGCCCCTTCGCGGTAGGCGACGATGGCGTCCTCGAAGCCGGCCGCCGTCATCAGCTGGTCGTTGGTCTGCAGCGCCACGGCCTGCTGGCCGCCGTAGAGCTGCCCCTTGGGCTGCAGCACGGTGAGGTTGGAGAGGGCAATGCGCACCGTCTCGAAGTCGAGGTTCTCGGCCGCGAGTTGAGCCGGGTTGACCTGGATGCGGATGGCCGGGCTCTGCTGGCCGCCGACGCCGACGAGGCCGACACCCGGGATCTGCGAGATCTTCTGGGCCATGAGCGAGTTGGCGTAGTCGCTCACGGTGGTGATCGGAAAGACGTCCGACGACATGGCGATCAGCAGGATCGGCACGTCAGCCGGGTTGGTCTTGCGGTAGGTCGGCGGGTTCAGGAGCGCCGCCGGCAGCTGGCCCTGCGTGGCGTTGATCGCTGCCTGCACGTCGGAGGCGACCGAGTCGATGGTCCGGCTCCGGTCGAACTGCAGCGAGACCTGAGTGAAGCCGGTGCCGCTGCTCGACGTCATCTGGGTGAGGCCGGGGATCTGGCCGAACTGGCGTTCGAGCTGGGTGGCCACCGAGGAGGCGACGGTCTTCGGGTCCGCGCCGGGCAGTTGGGCGGTGACCTGCACCGTCGGCGAGTCGACGTTCGGAAGCGAGGCGACCGGGAGCAGCGTGTAACTGATCGCACCGAGCACCACGACGGCGAGCATCAGCAGGCCGGTGGCGATGGGTCGCCGGATGAAGCCGGAGGAGATGTTCATGGCAGCATCCCCGCAGAGGCCGTCGAGGTGTCCGGGACCTGGTCCGGGGTCGCGGGCGTGATGTGCGTACCGGGCTTCAACCGGTACTGGCCCTGGACCACGACCGTCTCTCCGTCCCTCAGGCCCTCCGCGACCAGGGCGACGCCGCGGGTACGCTGCCGGACCTTGACCGGCCGCACCGAGACCGCGTCGTCGGCGCCGATCACGTAGACGAATTGGCCTTTGTCGTTGACCTGCAGGGCGTTTGTCGGGACCGTCAGTGCGCCGGTCTCGACGGAGGTGGTGACCTCGACGTTGACGAAGCTGCCTGCCCAGAGCTGGCGCTGGGCGTTCGGAAAGATCGCCTTGAGCTGCACGGTCCCGGATTTGGGGTCGGCCTGGTTGTTGATGAGCAGCAGCGCGCCGGCGTCGAGCTTCCTGTCACCGGACTGGTCATAGGCGGTCGCGGCGACCGGGCCGCGGGTCAGGGCGGCCTGCACGGCCGCGATGTCCCTGGTCGGCAGGGTGAAGAGCACGCCGATCGGCTGGACCTGGGTGAGGACGACGATGCCGCCCGAGTCGGTGGGGTTGACGATGTTGCCGATGTCGACGCGGCGGATGCCAGTCACGCCGTCGAACGGGGCTCGCAGGGTCGCGAAATCGAGCTCGGTCTGCGCGTAGTCGATGGCGGCCTGGTCGCCCTTCACGGCGCTCTCGGTCTGCGCGATCATGGCGCGCTCGCTGACCACCTGCTGGTCCGTCGCGAAGCCCTTCTGCAGGAGGGGTTCGTTGCGGGCGAGGTTGGTCTTCTGGTTGGCGAGCAGAGCCTGATCCTTGGCGAGCTGGGCCTGCGCCTGTTCGAACCGGGCCTGGTAGATGCGCGGATCGATCCGGGCGAGCACATCGCCGCGCTTCACGAACTGGCCTTCCTTGAAGTCGGCACCCTGCAGGTACCCGGTGACCTGGCTGCGAATGGTCGCGAGGTTCAGGGCGTTGACCGTGCCGACCCCAGTCAGCGTGATGGGAACGTCCTGCTTGCGGACCCGGGCTGTCACGGCGGGGACCGGAGCCGGTGCGGCGGCGCCTGCGGTGGATGGCGGCGGGGGAGATGCTCCGTGGAGAACGAAGGCACCGCCGGCGGCGCACAGGATCAGGGCCATCACCACGACCTTGAGGCGGCCGGACCGGTGCGGACCGACCTGGTTCGATTTCAGGGGCTCCGTCGCGTCGTGGGTGGCATCCATCGACCGACCGGTATTAGCGGATTGTTCAAGGCTCATCGGGCTGCCCCCGCGCGCCGGAGGGCGCTTTCGAGCAAAATCGCGCCGAGCCCGGCGAAGAGCAGAGCGGCAACCCAAGGGCTCGGCGGCAGGGCGAATGCGGAGAGCAGCCACGCCAGGGCGATCCAGCTGACTATGGCGGTCGCGAACCCTACGTCGTCGACGAACAGGCTGACGAGTTCGCGAAGGATGGTCTTGAGGGCATTCATGGTAAGCGCCTTAGCGAAGAATCGGGGTCGGACCGGCTGAGACGCGACGCCGACACGTCGAGACGGCGAGCGCCGCGACACTTGGTATCCGAGGGTCAGCCCGAGGATCGACCAATCGCCTCCGGGCCAAGTCAGCCGAAGACCTTCGCCGACCCAGAACGTCCCAAAGGCCGCGAGCAGCACCCCGACCAAGAACTTGAGCGTGTTCTCCGGCACCATGGACAGGGGCCGGTGCAGGACGAGCCCGAGGACGCCAACAGCCAGGAGCGCGACCACGGCACCGATGCCGGCGGGGACAAGCAGGCCAACGCCACCCGCACCGACTGCGATGACGATGAACACGACTTCCAGGCCTTCGAGCATGGTGATCTTGAAGGCGGTAGCGATTGCTACCGCGTCCCAGGAACTGGAGGACGGTCCAGCCAAGCGCAGGCTGCCCGTCTCCCTGGCGTAGGCGGCGGCCTCGTCGTGGAGCGCAATGATGCCGGCCGCCCGCAGGACCGCCTTCCGGAGCCACCGGAGCCCGAACAACAGCAGGAGGCCGCCGACGACGAGCTGCACGTCCTCCAGCGGGATGCGGGTCAGCAGGGGACCGAAGAGCAGGACGGCGCCCAACAACAGAGCGAGGGCGGCAGCTGTCCCGGCGAGGGCGCTACGCCAGCCACGCACCGCACCGACCGCCAGCACCATGGTCAGAGCCTCGACGAACTCGACGGCGGAGGCGAGGAACGCCGCCAGGGCCGTGGGCCACGCGTGCAGCCAGTCGATTGTCATCCCGAACGCCCCGTCGACAGGCTGCGGCCACGCGGATTGCTCGGCCACAAAATTGTAGCTATCACTACCGGAGTCAAGTTTCCTGATTGTAACGCTACATA
Organism: Methylobacterium sp. P1-11; assembly: GCF_008329595.1. Classification (NCBI taxonomy): domain Bacteria; kingdom Pseudomonadati; phylum Pseudomonadota; class Alphaproteobacteria; order Hyphomicrobiales; family Methylobacteriaceae; genus Methylobacterium; species Methylobacterium sp. P1-11. Next base: position 59,930 of record NZ_NPKS01000029.1, on the reverse strand, counting down.
TGTCGCGGCAATCGGAAACCGGCGGATCAGGGAGACGGCGGTTGTGGGAGAGGAATTTGGCGCTCTGGTCAGGCGCTTGACCCCGTCGCTCTCTCCGGCGGTGGCCCGCGTCGCGAGTTATCTCGACCGGAACCGAGGAGCCGCCGTGGCATGCTCTGCCGCTCAGATCGCGGCACAGCTCGGCACCTCTGACGCGACGGTCATCCGAACCGTCCAGGCGCTCGGGTTCGACGGCTTGCCGGATCTCAAGCAGGCGCTGGCGGCCGGCCTCGACGGCCGGGGGACGCCCGCGGCCGACATGGGTCGCACCCTCGCGGAGGTCGGGGACGACGCAGGTCAGGCCATCGACGCGGTACTGGATGCCCATCGCGAGGGGATGGAGGCACTGCGGACGGAAGCGGGGCGAGCCACCATCCTCGCGGCGATCACGGCCCTGCATCCGGCCGCACGCATCGGGGTGTTCGGGATCGGGCCCTCGGCACACCTCGCTCGGTATCTAGCCTTCCAGCTCACCCGTTCGGGACGGCGCAGCTTCCTCCTCGACGCCACGGGGTGGGCCCTGTCCGATCAGCTGCTTGGCCTGCAGGCCGGCGACGCGCTCCTGCTGCTCGCCTACGGCCAGCCCTACCGCGAGGTTCAGGCCGTCATGGTCGAGGCGCGCCGCCTGGGCCTGCGGGTGGTCCTGGTGACCGACGCGCAGAACAGCACGCTGGCCCGGCAAGCCACGGTCGTGCTGCTGGCGCGTCGCGGTCGCGCCAACCAGGTCGCGCTCCACGCCACAACTCTGATCGCTCTGGAGGCGGTCATCCTTGGCCTGGCCGCGTCCGACCGCGACAACGCCCTGCAGCAATTGGCCAACCTCGATCGTCTGAGGAAGCTCGTCGGTCCCTAAACGCTGTCACCATTCCCGTACTCGAACAGCCTGCTGCGCAGACGCGCAACCCTAACCACTGCCACGGCCGCTCAAAGAATTTTTGTCCGAACAGACTTGATGACTGAAGTGAGCAACTCACTGCCATAGTAGCGGCAGAACCTACGTCCGCTTTCGGGAGCTGCACGACCGCGCGTGAACGACTGCGTTGGGTCGCAAGCGGGATGGCCGCTTGGGGTGGATATCCGCTGTTCCGCTTTCGGGGGCGAATGCGTTGAAGCGGACGTCGCCTCCGTGTTCGCTTCGGGGTGCTGATAGTCATTTCAAACGCTCGCAATGTTAGCCGCATCGACCAAAGCCCCAAAATAAGAATTCGTTAACTATAGCAAATCCGACAAGCCGGAGTGACATTAAAAGCTTGCCAGATGTATCTCGAGCCGGAACCGTCGCCGAATTCGCGTAGTTGTGCTCGATACGGACAGAAACCATACCGGATTTGCCGACAATCATACAAATCTGAGGCGCCGAATGCCCTGGAACAGTCGCTGGATGCGCGTGCTGGTCGGCGTGCTTCTTCTGAGTGCTGCCATCCTAGCGGTCCTTCCAAGCTTCACAGGCTACACCAGCCTCGACGGCACCGTGAACGCACGCTTCGCCGTCGTCTCAGCGCCCATCGAGGGCGTCGTCTCCGATACGCCGCCTAAGGTCGGCACGGCGCTTCCCGAGGATACCTCGGTGTTCTTCATCAATAACGGCCGCATCGCCCGGACCGCTGAAGCGCAATTAGATGCTGACTTGGCTGCATCCAAGGAAAAACTGCGGGCACTCGAGCTGCAGGCGAAGGATCTATCCGCACTGAAAACCGATCTCGTTGATCGCCTCAAAGAATATCAGCAGGCGAGCATAGTGAGCGTCCAGCAAGAGATCATTATCCGTCAGCAGCGCATTGCGACAGCGCAGGCGAACAAGACGTCCGCCGAGGCGGACCTTGCGCGCAAGCAGACGCTGGGCGCGACTGGCGTGGTGGCAGGGAGTTCGGTCGAGCAAGCCCGCGCTGCCTCGATCGGCGCCGGCAGCGAGCAGAACATCGCCAAGGCCGAGCTGGAGCGGCTCCAGCGCCAGTTGGATGCGCTCAAGCGTGGCACCTTCGTCGGCGAGGGTCGCAATGACGTGCCCTACTCGCAGCAGCGTACCGACGAGGTCACGATCCAGCTCGCCAACGTCGAGGCTCAGATCCGGATCGAGAAAGCTCGCACCCAGCAGTTGAGCCTCCAACTTTCTTTGGAGCGGTCCCGCAACGACCGGCTCTCCTTCGCCGCAGTGCAGGTTCCGTTCAAGGGAGTCATCTGGCGCAATAACGTCGTGGCGGGCTCAAACGTGCTGGTCGGCAACGAGTTGATGCGCCTGCTCGACTGTCGCGACCTATTCGTGGATATCCTCGTGGACGAGGTGAACTACGATGAGATCAAGCCGGGCGATAGCGCCGATGTGCGGCTACTCGGAACGTCCCAGGTGATCGGTGGTCGGGTTTTATCGGTGCGCGGGTCGGCCGCCGCCGTCGAAGAGGTGGTGTTGGCAGCTATCCCGCCGCAGAGCCGGGGCAAGAATGCCCGCATCCGCGTCGCGCTCGACCCGAGCGATATGCAAACCGATTACGCCAATTTCTGCCAGGTCGGTCGCACGGTTCAGGTTCGGTTCGCGCGTGCCGGGTCGTCCCTTCAAACCGCCCTCGATCCGGTCGTGAATTGGGTGAAGGGCTTGTGGTTCAGCATCTCGTAAGCCTCGGGCCGACGCTTTTCGTTGCGGCCTTCTTCTTTATCTTCGCCCTGAACTGGCCCAGAGACCGCACGTGGACGCGCGCGGTTACCTGCGCCTTCGTGCTGCTCGTCGCCGTGCGCTATCTCTGCTGGCGCTTCTTCCACACCGTCCTGCCCTACCCGGCGGATCGAAGCTTCGGCTTCTTCTGGACGTGGTTCGTGTTCTTCGTCGAGATTGGCGCCTTCGCCGACATCCTGCTCTTCCTGGTGGCGATGAGCCGCTATGTAGATCGGCACGCCGAGGCCGACCGCCTAGAGCGCTCGTTTTTCGCCGCCTGCCCTGACGACCTGCCCACCGTCGACGTGTTCATTCCGACCTACAACGAGCCTCTGGATGTTTTGGAACGGACCATCGTTGGGGCTCTCGCGCTCGACTATCCGCGAGAGAAGCTGAAAGTATATGTCCTCGACGACAAGCGCCGCGACTGGTTGCGCACCTATTGTGAGTCGAAGGGGGCGATCCACGTCACACGCCCGGACAACAGCCACGCCAAAGCAGGCAATATGAACAACGGCCTGAAGGTCTCTTCGGGTGCGTTCGTCGCGATCTTCGATGCCGACTTCGTGCCGTACCGCAATTTCCTGCGCCGCACGCTGCCCTTCTTCCGGGACACGACGATCGGCATCGTTCAGACGCCGCAGCACTTCTTCAACAAGGACCCGGTACAGTCGAACCTCAATCTCGAGAAGGTCTGGCCCGACGAGCAGCGGCTGTTCTTCGACGAGATGGCCACATCGCGCGACGCCTGGGACGTTAGCTTCTGCTGTGGTTCCTGCTCCATCGCTCGGCGGGCCGCCATCGACGCGATCGGCGGCTTCCCGCACGACTCAATCACTGAGGATCTGCTCACCACGCTCGCGATGCTCAATAAGGGCTACAAGACCCGGTACCTCAACGAGCGACTGTCGATGGGTTTGGCGGCCGAGAACCTTAAGGGCTACTTCGTGCAGCGCGGGCGCTGGTGCCGGGGCGGCATCCAGACGATCTACCTCCATAACGGCCCGCTGCGTGGTCCTGGCCTCAACCTGTTCCAGCGGGTGATGTTCATACCTCTATCCTGGTTGGTTCAGTACACCGTCCGCTTCGTCATCCTAATCGTGCCCGCGGTCTACCTGTGGACCGGCGCGGCTCCGCTCTACTTCACCGGCACCGAGGATATCGTGCGCTACCAGCTTCCTGTGCTGGTCGGCTATTTCTTGCTAATGGGCTGGCTCACGCCGACGCGGTACCTGCCCCTGATCTCCTCGGCAGTCGGCACCTTCGCGACCTTCCGCATGCTGCCCGTCGTGCTCTCCAGCCTGATCAAGCCTTTCGGCGTGCCCTTCAAGGTGACGCCCAAGGGCTCGGGCAACGAGGAGTCCGAGTTCGACGCCTACACGTTCTTCTGGATCGCTTCCTTGATCGCGATCACGTCACTCGGTCTCATCGTCAACATCGTACCCGAATGGTCGCGCATCGGTGAGGGCGGATTCTCGGTGGTGTCGGCCTACTGGGCCGTGGTCAACATCGTGGTTCTGATGATCGCGGCACTGATCTGCTTCGAGAAGCCACGTCCCCTCGTAGAGTCCTTCTCCACGAACGAGCGCGCACTCGTGCTCGATGTGAGTGAGACTTACCGCGAGGCGCGCATTGTCAGTCTCTCGCTGGAAGGGGGCATAGTTGAGTTCGCCACGCCTCCAGGCCTGCGGACCGGTGACCACATGTGGGTCGAGATGGACGCTTTCCCGCACCTGCGCTGCATAGTCGAGAAGGTTGCGGGTCCCAAGGCGAGCAAGCCCGTCAGCGTAAAATTCAGCTTCAAACTCGAAGGCGAGTGCCGCGACCGCATGATCGTCAAGCTCTACACAGGCCGCTACAGCCAGGACATCCACGACCTCGACAAGTCCGCTATCGCAGGTGGGGTTTGGTCGCGGATGTTCGGCAGAAGCCGGGAGATCATTTAGTGCGCCTTGGCGATGAGCCAGGCGGAGGCTTCGACGAGCTCTATCTAACCAAGCCCCGGCGCACGGCTGGCAGCATACAGGCTTCTACCCGGTCACTGGCAGATTGACGCGGATGTAGTGCGGCTTGTCGGGCCGCTCGGCGGCGCTGGCGTGGAGACGGTTCGGCCGTCAGAGTTGCACGTCATCCTGAATGCTTCCGACAGCAAGCCGTAGGTATCGAAGGGGACCATAGACGACAGGAGCCTCGGCCCAGCCGTGCGACCGCCTGCCTTCAGCGAACGCGTTAACGGTCACTGAAATGGCCTCGAGATGCCACGAATTTTGTAAACCAGAAAATCTGTCGCGCCGGGGACAGGAAACCAACGGTCCATTTACGGTCATCATCCACAACAAAATCCCATAGATCGAACAACTCGTCGTCTTTAGAACACATGTCAATCACTCGAATTTCTGGATAAAACGATTTAGTTGGGGAGCTTTCGAGCAGAATTTAGACAAAATTCTTGGACCTCTCCGGTCGATTTGAGCTGCCCATCTTTAGAGAGCTGCATTGCCCGCTCTCCAGCGTTCCACGAAGCGCGGCCGATCTCGGCCCGGTCAGTGGATGAACAAGCCCCGATCTTCACATCGGCGCCGATGCGCTCCTCCGTCGATTTTAGAAGATCACTGCCACGACCGGTCTGGGACTTGAAATTTCCCAGACAAGTGTTCGCGATATGTAACTGAACGTTGCAAGCAGCTATCGCTCCATTTGCCGCGCCGGTGAGCGCGCCGAGCACTAAGATCCCGCCGAATATGTATGCTGATGCCACAGGGGTTGTCCTCTCCGGTATCCCAAGGAGTCCCCTTGGAATGGGGAGCTCATAATGCAACTCAAATCTCTAGAGAATGAATTTTGCGACCCCGCTGATTAACTGCGTAATTTACAGCGCGGAGCGTTAGCAAGTACTAAATTGTGCAATCCTGGACATAAATTGTTTTTCGATGTCGGCGCTTATGGCCGCATTAACGATTTCCCCAGCGCGTCCGCTTTCGAGAAGAGCGTTGATACGTTTCTTCGGCCGATTTGGGTCGATAGGAGGCTGTCCGCTTTTCCGGGCAATCGTCTCCGAAGCGGCCGTTCCGCCTTCGGCCAGGAGCCGACGAGGTTGCCCCGTCGGATTGCCTGGAAGCGGACCTTCCGGCCTTCTGCAATGGGTTGATTTTTGCCGTTCAGCAGTGGCGCGGGAGCGACCGCTTTCCCCTTGTTGTAGGCCGCGCCGCCTTCTTGACGGCAGATGATCAGCTTGATGACATCTGTTGTGTCGTGAAGAGCGTCGAGAGCGGCGAGGTAGCACTCCCGGGTACGCAGAATACAAGGTCGGCGCCGTGGTTTCGAAGGGTGTCGGTCAGCACCTGACCACCCGTCCTGCCACTGGGCCTAGAGCGGAACGCGGAGAAATTTCGACCGGGGAGCGCGGATGTGGTGTCTTGCGCCTCGTCATCGCCGCGACGGGCGGCCAACGAAAGTCTCTACGTGTCTTCCGCCTCTGACGTTCATGGTCACCTGTTCTTCGTCCGCTCGGAGATCCGCGAGACTCGCCGGCAGCCATGCGAATGCTCGAGCAAGGGCTCGGCGCGCTTCCTCAATGTCTGAGCGTTGAGGATTCAATGCAGCTGCAAGGTTGCGAGCGCCTCTCGGATCACCCATTCCGCGCACGGCTTGCCGATGAAAAATGCGTAGCGCGGGAGTGGCGCAGCATCTTCGAGCGATCGTGCGGAGCAGACGATGATCGCGGTCGACGGCCAGCGCGCGACGACCTCGTGCGCTAGGTCCTGGCCGTTGATATGGCCCGGCATGTCGATGTCCGTGTAGAGAAGGGCCGCGCCGTTGCGGGACTCGAGGAGTTGAAGCGCGTCCGTGGCGGTGCCAGCCTGCAGCACTTCGAAGCCAAGGTCACCGAGCATATCGGCGGCTTCCAAACGGATCAAAGGCTCGTCCTCAGCGAGCACTGCAACGGGGCGGGACATGACCGAAGCCTCCGAGCGGCGAACTTGCCGCACGTCAGAAGCTGATCCGGGATACCGGGCTCATCTGTGCCAAGCCGCACGATCGCCGGGTTGCAGCGGCCCGCGACAGTGCGATGACGCACCCGCTGGGCCAGACTCGTGGTCTACCGCCACATTGTTCGCATGCGACTGCGCAGATCGATCTTAGCAGACTGCGGCGACGGCCGAGCCGCAGTGCCGACCGGTATCGTGGGCCAGCGCGAGAGTTCGAAGAGACCGAGCAGCGCATCAGGGATGAAGCGCGTCCGCTGCGCGTAGACGTGGCGGTCGCCCCTGGCGTTCTGCCCGTGCGTGAAGAAGCGCTGCGGGGTGATGAGATGCAGGTCGTCCTTGGCCCGCGTCATCGCCACGTAGAGAAGGCGGCGCTCCTCCTCGATCTCGGCGCTCGTGCCGGTACTGAGGTCCGACGGCATGCAACCGTCGACGACGTTGAGAACGTAGACCGCGTTCCACTCCTGGCCTTTGGCCGAATGGATGGTCGAGAGGATCAGGTAGTCCTCGTCGAGGAGCGGAACGCCTGCCTGGTCGCTCGTCGCATCCGGAGGATCCAAAGTGAGTTCCGTCAGGAAGCGCTCACGGGACGGATAGCTGCCGGCGATCTGCTCGAGTTGCACGAGGTCGAGCTGCCGGACGGCGGCGTCCTCGTGCCTACGTTCAAGATGAGGCTCGTACCAGAGGCGAGCACGCTGGAGCTCGGCAGGCCATCCGATTTGGCCTGAGCGAAGACCGGCGATCACGGCCAGAAAGGTTGCCCAGCCTTCCGCCCGCGGCGGGACTGGAGCATCCGCGAGCGCCCCACCTGGATCCGCTGACGATCCCACATGATCCAGCACACGCTGGGCGGAGGTCGGCCCGACACCCGGCATCAGCAGCAGGAGACGAAAGCCGGCGACTCGGTCGCGGGGGTTTTCGGCAAAGCGCAGGAGTGCCAGCAGATCCTTGATGTGCGCGGCGTCCAGGAACTTGAGGCCGCCGAACTTCACGAACGGGATGTTTCGTCGCGTCAACTCGACTTCGAGCTGGCCGCTGTGGTGCGAGGCGCGGAACAGGACGGCCTGCTGCTTGAGCCTCGACCCGCCCTCACGTTTTTCGAGTACCTGCTCGACGATGTAGCGCGCCTGGTCACCCTCGTCGCGCACACCGACGAGACTCGGACGTGCCGAGGAGGTTCTGTCCGTCCAGAGGTTCTTCGTGAACCGCTCGGCCGCCAGCCCGATCACGCCGTTCGCCGCGTTGAGGATGGGCCGCGTCGACCGGTAGTTGCGGTCCAGCGTGACGATTTCGGTAGCGGGGGTGAACTGGCCGGGGAAATCGAGGATGTTGCGCACCGTCGCGGCGCGGAACGCGTAGATCGATTGCGCGTCGTCACCGACCACGGTCAAGCCGCATCCATCGGGCTTGAGGGCGAGTAGGATCGAGGCTTGCAGCCGATTGGTGTCCTGATACTCGTCGATCAGGACGTGATCGAAGCGGCCGCCCATATCCGCGGAGAGCTCGGGATCGCTCGCGGCCTGCGCCCAATAGAGCAGCAGGTCGTCGTAATCGAGGACGTTCTGCGCCTGCTTCGCCTCGACATAGGCCGCGAACAGCTGTTTCAGCTCGATCGCCCAAACTGCGCACCAGGGGTAAGAGGCCTTCAAAACCGCGTCAATCGGCATCTCGGCATTGACGCAGCGCGAGTAGATCGCCAGGCAGGTTCCCTTGGTCGGAAAGCGCTTCTCGGTTTTCGAGAAGCCGAGTTCGTGCCGCACGAGGTTGATCAGGTCAGCCGAGTCCTCCCGGTCATGGATGGTGAACGCGGGATCGAGCCCGATCTGCTCCGCATACTCCCGCAGGAGCCGAGCGCCGATGCCGTGGAAGGTGCCCGCCCAGGCGAGCGCCTCCGACAAAGGATCGGCCTTCTCTCCCATCACGCGCCTCAGGATCCCGGCGGCCCGACGGATCATTTCGGCTGCCGCGCGCCTTGAGAAGGTCATGAGCAGGATGCGGCGCGGATCGGCTCCGTTGACGATCAGGTGCGCGACCCGATGCGCGAGCGTGTTCGTCTTGCCGGAGCCGGCACCGGCGATGACCAGGAGGGGAGCTGCGGGGGTCGTGGTGCCACGAACGATCCCGTGTTCGACCGCTCGGCGTTGTGCGGCGTTGAGCGTCTCTAGGTAGCTGGCAACCGTCACGGTCTCGAATCATCCTCGCGATTCGCGACGATGGTCCATTCGCCTTTTGTTCGCAACGCAGGGACAGGCGAGACGAGGCGCCTGCCTACGCTGTTGATGGGCGATGTCGGCCGTCGTCTCAGAGCCGAGCTCCGCTTCCGACCGCACACGGAGCTGCCGGCAGCAAGCTCGGGGAGCGATCCGCTCGCGAACCTGATGATCTGCTCTGCGGGAGGCTCAATCACCGCTCGTGGCGGACTTCGTTGAAAAACTCGGAGGAGGCGCGCCAAGCGTCATGCAAGGCAGCGTTCTTGAGAGGGGGCATCGGATGCCGAGCTGATGCCTGGAGCGGGATGAAGGCTACTTTCGCCGAAGCGCTGCATTCTCATCCAAGGCGGCTTCAGCTCGCAGATACCTGTCGTGTGCCTGCTGGTGATGTCGGGGATGGCGGTCAGGATGAAGGTGGCTTCGGTAGGCGCGTCGTGCTGCCGCGATGAGCCAGTCCGGAGCCGCCGGGTGTAATCCAACCCGCCGGTAGGTCCGCTCCTTGCCGTCATCAGGATCAGCGCGCGAGGACCGTGCCTCCGCGAGCGCATCCATCAGGGTTGTGATGCGAGCCTCATGAGCCGCGAGGAGAGAGTCTCGTTCCTGACGCTCTGCTTGTAGCGCGAACCGCGCTGTCTGATGCTCATGTGCGATGCGCACCATAGTCCCGATGAGTGGGATCTATCGCAGAGCTGCGAGCCAGATCGCGACCGCTGCCAGCCACGGCGGAAATGTCGTCGCCATGATGAGCATGATCACCGTCAGCCCGACCCGAAGGGGACGGACGGGGATGAAGGCTGATCTCGATGCGTCTACAAGACATGTTCAGAGCAGCAAGGCTGCCAGAACGTCGCCGCGTGCGATCACGAGGCCGCGGCTGTTGCTGGTCGTCACCTCCCGCTCGTCGAAGGCCCCGACCACGAGACCGCGTGCATCACGGAAGACGAGCTTGCCGGTCGATGTCTGCCGTATGACGCGGCCGAGGACGAGGTCTCCCCGATCGCGGATGATCTGCGTGGGTGTGGCTTGGTGTTGGGCGGGCGCGTCCATCAAGCCGCTACTCCCTCCTCCAAAGCTGCAAGCGCGTCGTCCTCCCCGTCACCGCCATGCGGATGCAGCGCATCGTCGAGCGCCTTGTAACGGTACACTCCCAGCAGGCGGGCCAGATCGGCGCGATAATGACCGTCGGTCCCTGGCCCAGGGATGATCACGCCCAACGATTGGAAGCGCAGCAGCACGTCGCGCAACACTGGCGTCGGAGGCCAACGGCTCCTCGTTCCTCCGATCTCGGAAACCATCCAACGCCCATCGGTCGTCGGCTTGAGCGACACCGCGACGACGACCTCTGTGCCGTCCGCGGCGCGATGCGTTGACTCGTAGACAGCCAGCAATCCGAGCGCGACTTCGGGCACCTTCGTGCCGGCACAATTTCGCAGCCTCGATCCGAGATCGCAGTACTCTTGTGCGGTTCGAAGTGGCTTGATGCCCTCGGCTGCCGGCAAGGGTGTCGGTAGGCGATCGGCACGCTCAAGCGCTTTCCGCGCGAAAGCCGACAGGGTGCCGGATTGGCGGAGTGATTGGCGCATCGCAGATACCAACCCGTCGTCGTTGCTCGTAGAGATGCATGCTCGGATCAAACCGAGCATGGCGTTGGCGGCAGCGACTTCCTGTGGTGTGCTGGTGGCGTTGAGTACCTCCGGCCACAGCAGGATCGGATCCAGGGTTATCGCGGCGTCGACCGTGCTCGATCGCATCTTGCCGGCGTAACGCAAGGCGTTCGCTCTGCGCCCTACTGGATCGCCGCTGAGTACCTCGAATAAAGTGCGGTAGGTTTCCGGGCGGCTGAAAGGGTCGTAGCCAGCAGCCTGCGTGCCCGCCTCCTTGATCCTGATGAGGCTGCGCAGATACCCGGCGGGTACATCTGCGGATGCGACACCGAAGGTCGTGGCGATGACGTCGCGCGCATGCCGTCGGCGGAGTGCGATCCCGATACCCTCAGCACCGTCGCGCTCGACACCAAGACGGCTCAGAAACACGGCGGGGTTATCGAGATCAGCGCAAGCGACGGCGACAAAGGCAGCTTGCCGGGTGAGAGCACCAGCATGCGTCAGGTCGGCGACGAGGCCGCGAGCGCCTTTGCGGTCGAGCTGCGCCAAAGCCGGCAAAGGCCAACCGACGACCGCGCGTGCTTCTCGGGGAGTATCGCCTGCGCTTTTCGAGGCGCCGAGGTTCGGAGAGAGGATCTCCTGCATCGTAGGAGCGTACGATAGACCCTAGATCCTACAAGCGAATTTGTTCCTATGAATTAGATTTATTGTTGCTTATGCTTGAAGGGTTGACCGACAAGGTCGGCTTTAATCCGGCCGGGTAACCCCCCCGTCTGGACATTTCGGCATAAACACAAAGCCTAAGGCGTGACCTTGCTCCATCTTCTAGGATCTGTCGTCGCTTGAACCATCTGGTGCAGCGTGCGTTTTTTGCCTCCGATCTATGGAGAGCGGATGCTGAGCGACGCACAATGGGCCATTCTCGAACCGCTGGTTGTGGCCTGTCGGCCGAAGGCGAAGACGCCCCGCAAGACCTGCAGCGCACGCACTCGGCAATCCTGTGGCGACATCAGAACGGCGCCAAGTGGCGCGCGATCCCGCAAGACTTGGGGCTGTGGTGGCGTGAGGCACAGATCTTCATCCGGTGGTCGCGCAGCGGCGTATGGGAACAACTACTCGGCCTCGTGCAGGAGCGCGGCGTTCAGTTGGGCATGGTGTTCCTCGATGGCACCAACATGCGTGCGCATCAGAAGGCGGCCGGAGCCGAGAAACGTATGGCCCGCCCCGTTCGCAAGTGGCTCGGATCCGCTTGTCTGTGCAGTTCGCATAAACGTATCCGGCCTTCCGGCAGCGCCGTTGGCCAAGATGGAGATCCGCGCGTCCTGGGCCTCATAAAGGGATCGGCGTCGAGCGCCATTTTTGCGGAGCGGCTTCCAAAACACCGGTCGACTGTCAGGCCATCTTCCTCTCACCGCCCGCAGACATCGGATAGCTGGCGCGTCCGCGCCAGCCGAACTCGGATCAGGCGGCTACGGCCGCCGGCTCGTAGACCCTCCCGTGGCGCAGCAGCGCCCAGACGATGCGCGCCATCTTGGCCTAGGGCGACCACCGCCGTGTTGACGTTTGACCGCGCCAGCAGCCTGCGCAGCCACTGCCCTAGATGGGTGTCGCTCCGGCTCAGCGAGGGCAGCGCGGGGCGGGCGCCCTGGACCAGCGTCTTGCGCAGGTACTTGCTGCCGCGCTTGGTGATGCCGACGAGCCGAGGCTTCCCGCCGGTCGTCACCTGCCGCGGTACGAGACCGAGCCAAGCCGCCAGATCGCGCCAGCGGGCGAAGTTGGCCACGTCGCCGATGGCCGCCACCAGCGCGGTCGCGTTGAGTGCGCCGATGCCCGGAATCGTGGTCAGCCGACGAGCGTCCTCGTTGATGCGGGCCTGTTCGGCGAACTCGGCGTCGAGCGCGGCGAAGCGCCGGTCGAGATCCTGCCAGCGTTCGCGCACCTCGGCCACGAGGGTGCGCATGCGCGGTGTAAGCGACGCGCCCGCGTCCGTGTCCAGCAACGCGGCCAGGCAAGCGGTGAGCTTGGCGCGCCCCTGCGCCACCACGTGGCCACGCTCCAGCAGGACGGAACGGATCTGGTTGGTCAGCGCCGTGCGCTCGCCCACGAGCTGGTCGCGCACCCGGTGCAGGGTCTGCACGTCGAGCTGCGCCTTGGACTTGAGTGCCACGAAGCGCATCGTCGGGCGTGTGGCCGCCTCGGCGAACCGCGATTGTCATTGTCCTGTTCCCTTCCTCATCTCGGCTTTCCTGCAAGCCTAGCAGCGCAGCCCGATGAGGGACGGGCCATCCATAAAGGGGGATCTGGGGCCGAGCGAGACGATCGTGAGGCTCTTGGCCGCTCGCGTGGCGGATTTGGCACCAAGGCTTGCGTGATCGCCGACGGCGCAGGCCGCGCGATCGCCTTCCGGATCGGACCGGGGCAGGCCCATGAACTGTCCCACGCGCTGCACTTGCTCGACGAACTGCCGAGCGTTCCGCGATGGGTCGTCGCGGATTGGGGCTACTCCAGTCATCGCTTCCGGCAGCACGTCCGAGATGCCGGTGCAAAGCCCGCTATCCCGTCCAAGCGCCACGAGGGTCCCGCGCGCTGCCCGGACTGGATCTACACCAACCGCAACATCGTCGAACGCCTCTGGGCCCGCCTCAAGGAGTGGCGGGCCGTTGCCACGCGCTACGAGAAGGCCGCCGCCGGCTTCGCGGCGTCCTCTGCCTCGCCGCCGCCATCGATCACCTCAAGTGACGACAAGCCCTACTGATTGCCGGCCGCTCCATGTCGCTCGGATTAGCGCTGCATCCGCAGTATCGCCACTGAGGGCAAGCGAGAGTCGCCTGCCGAAGGTTGGGCGTCGTGATTACGGACTGTGCCGACTCCTGTGCCGACTCCCAATTCTGCTCGGGAGCCGACCTGTTGCGCTCATTCGAAGGATGACGCGAACGAGTGGTGAACGGAATGTGCCGAGTCTTGTGCCTTGACGAAGCGCCCTCAAACGTAGTCAAAGGCGGCCCTGACGCACCGAAACCACCAATTTTCTCAACGGTTTCAGAGCGCCTGCCGGTGTAGCACAGCGGTAGTGCAGCGGTTTTGTAAACCGAAGGTCGGGAGTTCGATCCTCTCCACCGGCACCGCTTGACCAGCATTTTGTGTCGCCCGTGGAGGAGCTTAAGGGTCTCTGAGGCGTGTCCCAGGCGTGACTTTGGATACACCCTTGGCTCGAAAGTTCCTCGACGCCGGATGGCCGGTGGTAAAAATCCGCTCCGTCGCTGATTTCAAGGGCGATGTGACCTGACCGGTATTTTGGACCGAGCGCCCCTCGCGACGCCAGATGCCCTCCTGGTGAGCTTGTCGAACCATGGACCCGGTCCTTGGCCACCCGCGAGCCGGCTGCCTGCGGCAGCGCGATGACACGGCCATAGCCGTAGCACCCGTACTTGGACGCCAGGGTGATGACGGCGCGGCCTTTGTCTTCGCTTCATCCCCAACTCCTCCGATCCAGGCTGATCCCCTCAATCAGCCCGCTTCAAAGCCGGCCGGTCAGGCTAGCGACTTGCCCGCTTAAAAGGACTTCCCGGACGGATTCTCAGATGTGATGCGCGGGCGGATGCCGGGGCGGCCTTAATGCCCTGCCGGGCGACGAGATCACCGTGAGCCTCTTTGCGGGGCCGAGGGCGTCCTCTGGGCGTGACACCCCCTTAAGATGTTGGCGGGTGCGCGGGACGCGGCAGCAGGCCGCAGGATATCGGAACCACTCCGGGCTCCTCAGGGTTTGTGCCCATACGCCCGATCCCGAACCGCCCGTTGGACAGAGTGCCTATGAGTGCGCCTGTAAAGCCGTTCCTTGGCCTGATAGCCGCCTTCGCGGGTGGAGTTGCTATGACGGTCGCCTTCATTGGCCGTCCGTCCACCGCACCGGAACCAGAGGCCGCGTCTAAGCCTGCAAAGATCGCTGCGCTTGAGACCCCGCCACGCCATTCTGATGAACATCCTGCGACAGGCACGCAGCCACCATCCGGCGCGAATGGCTGGGTTGATCCTATTAAGCGAGGCTCGGAGGCGCACCCCACACGCACATCTCTGCCTCCGCTTGTGTTTCATCTGGATGAGAAGGCGGATCACGCGAAGAACGCCTTGTCGCAGGAGGGTGCGCAGGATGGAGCACGACAAGCTCAGCGTTCCATTGTGGCCCAGGTTTCCCCACCTCCTCGGCCGTCCCTGTCAGAGCTGAAGGCGAAGCCGGAGGCATCGAGTCGCCCCGTCCTAGCCGCAAAGCCGATTGAACGGCCTGCAACATCGAAGCCCTCGGACGACCTAGCAGCCCGCAAGACACAGGCTCACCAAGTCACGGCAAGGCTAAGCCATAAGCATGAAACTGCGCGCGTAGCCTCAAACGATGACGCCGAGGACGATAAGAGCCCCGCAGTGGAGCGGCAGGTTCGCCGTGTCTATGTTCCGAACCGTAGCTATGGCTATCCGGCAGAACAGCCTTATGGACGCCGCTATGTCGAACTCTCTGACCGTTATGAGCGTGATGTAGACGATCAGCCAAAACAGCACCGGGAGGAGATGACATCGACTCAGACCAATGGCGTCATGCGTTGGCTTGTGGAACGTTGAAGCTCCTTAGCCCACAACGGACAGGGACTGGCATGGCAAAATTTAGGGCACTGCTGATTGGCACGGTCGCCATTATGGCTGTTTCACCCTCATACGCCGCTGATCCCCAGGAGATGAAAGAGCGCACCGCGTTTATCGCTGACCGATATCTCCAAATCTGGTCCTCAAGCAATGTGAACCCGGTGGCGGGCGTGCCCTACATGTATGGGCGAACGGTCCTCTTCTATGGGAAGCCCTACACCCAGGCGGACCTACAGGCGGAAAAGCAACGGGCCATCTCGCAGTGGCCTGTCAGGCACTATGTGCACCGCCCCGGCACCCTGCGGGTCATCTGCAACACTGCTGCTCGGAAGTGTGCAGCCCGCTCCACCATCGATTTCACCGTGGCTAATCCCAAGCGCGGGACACGAAAGAGCGGATCGGCCAAGTTCGACCTCGGGGTCAGCTTCGCGGGCCCCCATCCCGTCATACTCTACGAAGGCGGCAGCCTGAACAGGCGACGCTCCTCCGAGAACGCAGAGGGGAACGGCTAGTCGCTTCAAGTGTCACGCCAGGTGTCTCGTGCGCCCTTGAGCGCAGATATCCCCCACTATAGAATAGTCATCTAGGGCGTCATGCCGCCTCATTCGACTCTTTTCACCGGAGCCATATCGATCACTTGCCCAGCCTCGTTTTCCTCCTGGCCGCCACTTGCGTCGGCCCGCCAAGGTGAGGGCCGAGCCAGTACGCTGGGCGGTGGCCTGTAGAAGGCACGAGTGGCGTGCCTGAGGCGTGGACATCATCCGGCAAAGCTCGCTCGCTACTGCCGAGTTTGTCGGCGGCCTAAGCCCCCGCTGGCCGTCCGCGCCCGCCCACAGACTGCCCCTCAACCGTCGGGCGGGCGTGGATGCCGCCTCTTGCCGATGCCCCAGGAAACCGCCGGCATCGCGCGTGAGGGCATCAAATGAGAGCGAACCGCCAAGTTTCGTCGTCCTATCTTTGACGCGTCGATATCGCTCGACCTCCACGCCCACCTGCCTGGTGGGCCCCTCAAGCCGTCAACGGGCGGGCGTGGATGCCTGAATGTCCGATCGGCTTCTCGCGTAAGTGAGAGATCACCCGATCCGAGCCACGATAGCGTTGATGGGTGGGCCTCACCTCCCGACCTCCGTGCCCGCCCAATGCCCTCCTCCAGATGCGCGGGCGGGCGTGGAGGGAGGTGCCAGGGCGACGCCCGCATCGCGGTCGGCAGCGGCAGGTCTGTCCGACCGGCCAGAGCCTCACAGAGGCGGCCGCTCCTTAACGCAAGCCATTGATACGGAAGCGCCGCGAGCTACCCTGACGGAGGACGCACACTGCGCGACGTGGGACGATGATGAGACGCGCGACGGTCAGGTGGCTCATAGCGGTGCTCGCGGGATCGGTGAGCCTTCCTGCCGAGGCTCAGCGCGGTCGGGCTCATAGGGCGGCGCCGCGTGCAAAGACCGAAGCCCCACCGTTCGGTTACCCCCGTCTGCCGACCACGACGCTGCGGCCTGCGGATGACGGCATCATCCATTGGAATACGCCGAACAAGGACGGCAATCTCGGCGGTCCCGGGACGGGCGGAAGTGGCGGCGGCGGAGGCTGATCGACTCCGCCTCTGCCATTGGCCGCAGGTCGTTCTGCACCAGGCGGCCGATGAGATCCCGATGGCGGAGGGATCGGGCCCAGGAACAGGCTCGCGAGCCACGGGGTTGCCCGGTCAGCTCATGGAGTAAGACATGCTGACTGGTAGCCTGCTGTGGCTCTTAGGGGTGCCGATCCCCGTCCTGATCCTGATCTGGTTCTTCTTCCTGCGGGGACGATAGCGCCCAGCACGTCACAGAGAAGCCCGCGCCGGCGGACCGGGCGGGCTTGCTCGGATCAGCTTGGCTGGGGAAGCAGTCAGAAGCCGCCGCGGCGCCCATATCCATAACCGCGGCCATAGCCATGACCGTAGCCGCGCCCATAGCCGTAGCCGCGACCACGGAAGCGGGGGCCACCATAGCCGCGGTGACCGTAACCGTAGCGCGGCCCGAAGCGCGGTCCGCCGTAGCCATACTGGATCTCTTGCACGGCAGTCGCGGCCTCAGGAACGGCCCCGATGCCGATCTGAGCCGCGGATGCCTGGACAGGTGCGAGAAACATGCTGGCTGCGAACAGCCCAGCCGTCAGTGTCGGTACCTTGAGCAAACGCTTTCTCCTGGCCACATCCGCGGGCATGCGGCGCTGGCTTGGGTAAACCCGACAGCGTCTCACACCGTTCCCGTTTGCCTCGCCTTCCCCCTCTTCCGTCCGCGGTCCTGCATGAGGGGCGCGGAAGAGGTTGCCGCGGGCCGATGTCGGGCCCTGGATCTCGGGTGGCTCAGTAAATTGCTGCGCCGCTCTGTCACGATGACAGTCTTTTCCCCTTCCGGCTGGCGCGGAGCCGGAGCAAGATGCGTCCGCAAACAGATTTGCCAGAGCCGCTGAAGCGGTCGTCATTGGCTGCGACTTGCGGTGCGCGGATGGCTTCTATCTCCGGCGCGCGAGCGGAGGGAGTGCATGTTAAGCAGGAGAATCTTCACCGGCTGCGCGATCTGCGCGGCGATTGGCTTGGTGGCAGATGACGCGGCGGCACAGACGCCGAGCGGCATCAAGCGGACGATCACCTCACGGATCGACGGCCCGGTCCCAGGCTACGAGACCGTTCAAGTGATCGTCGATGTCGAGCCGAACGTCGTCATCGATTGGCACACCCATCCCGGCACCGAGGCGGGCTACGCACTGGAAGGCATGAGCGAGCTGCAGGTCAAGGACAGGGCGACGCAGATGTTGAAGCCCGGCTCCTCCTGGGTGACCGCGCCAGAAACCCCGCACGCGCTCAAGAATGGTGCGCAGGCGACCAAGCTGTTCGTCACCTTCACGGTGCAGAAGGGGAAGCCCCTCGCAACACCGGTTGCGGCGCCGACATAAGCCTCGCTGCTCGACGCGGTTGCCGGAGGCGGAGGTTCATTCCGCCTTCGCCCTCCGCCGCCCGCGGTTCCGTCGGACGTTGCCGACGCGGTTGCTGGTGGCCGAGGCCGCGAGTCGGCGCGCGCACTTACCAGTCGTTCCGGGCGCCGGGCTCGGCGACGGCGAACCTGTCGCCGCCTTGTCGCCAGTCGTCCGCGGACCGACCGGTGATTTTCGCGACGTAGGCTCTGGTCTCCTGCGGCAGCGCTGAGCGCCCCGCGAGCCAGTTCCGCACGCGCTGCGGGCCCGCGTTGTAGGCGGCGGCTGCCAAGCCCAAGCTACCGAAGACGGCCCGCTGTTCGCACAGATACTCTGCGGCCTTCGGTATGGCCTCAAACGGATCGAAGGGATCGACCAAGCCGCGTTCCGTCGCGGTTGCCGGCATGAACTGCGCGACGCCCTGTGCGCCCGTACGGCTGACGGCGCGGTGATCGAGTCCACTCTCCTGCTGGAGGAGACGCAGAAAGAAGTCGATCGGCAGGCCGCGGGCCTCGGCTGTGTGCGCGATGAAATCCCGCAACCTCTGCTTGTCACCGTAGAAGGTCTTCAGCCAAGTGTCCTGGAGCGTGCCGAGAAGCGGAGGAAGCCCTTCTGGCTCGCGCGTGGCTCTCAGGTTGTTCCGGATGAGATTGGCCGTCGCGCCTTCGAGAGCCATGAGCGTCACCATGCTCGGAGCCCGTGACGCCGGACCGGAATTGGCAAGGCCTGACGAGACCATCTCGGGTTCGGGCCGCGACGGAACAATCGCACCGGTGGCGCCGAGAACGAGGGCACTCAGCAGGACGGCCGATCTGGTGCTGGCCCGGACCAATCTGCGCGCGTTCCGACGAAAGGCGCTGCGGTGAGCCCGAGCCCTGAATGCATGCACGCTGATCGTCGACAGCTCCTGCATTCTGCCCTGATGCACGTGCTCCCGGGACCTGTCCACGGTCCTGTCGCCCTGGAACAGGTTGATTTATCGCATTTCAGAGCATGAAAACAATTTTCGTGCAAGATTGACCCAAGGGCCTGTCTGCGAATCCTGTTATCTTCGGTGAAATGATGCGTGTGTGTCGGGCCTGCCAGAAACGCTTTACCCTCCCTCCGCGCCGGCGATCATCCGTCCCCTCCGAAGCACGACATTCTTGACGTGATTGCCGGCCGCCGGGGTGCGGCTGTGCGTGTCTGGACCCGGCGGCTGCACGGCGACGCGCACCGAGCCGGTGTTCTCGACACGCAGGCCGCCCACGGGACCGACTTTCCCATCGCGGCCGGAACCGATCCGCCGCTCGCGTGTCTACCGGATATCCCCATCACAGAAGACACCTATGCCCGCCCGGTCCCACGCCGCAGCGGGCCTTTTGCCTTGGGTCGATCAGGAATAATGTTTTGGCACGTTTTACAGTTTCATACGCAATCAGAGCGGGTGAAATCACCACACAACACGAAACCACAAGGTCTGCCTTGGAAGAAGCGCGCGAATATCTTCGAAAGGGCTACCGCGACGTGTCTCTGACAGACCTCGGAACGGGAAGGCGCAGCAGCGCGCGCGAGATCAAGAAGAGCCTTGATCGTGTTGATGAGTTCTACCGTGATGGCTGGTGACCCCGGTGCGCGGGCACCCTTGCGCCATTCTGGATCGGCGCGGGCTTTGCGCGTGCGTCGACGGCGTCCGTCACCCTGTTCAGGGACGTGTCGCTGAACGGGGTGCGGATGAGGGCTCTCGGTTTCGGGGAACAGGCCACCGACTCGTGGGTCTACGAAACAGATCCTCTAGCGCGGCCTATTTCCCCCACGCTCGGTTCGCTCGGGGGGGCTATTGGCAGCGGAGCCTCCAGTTATGGAAGCGTACCCGTGGACTGACAGCCCGCATATCTCCGAGCTGTTGAGGCTTCTCAGCGATCCTCCATGCCTGCCCGGATTGAGGCAGGAGGAAGCCCTCTTCCAGAGACTTATCGCGCTCGAAGAAGAAGCGGCACGCTCGGATGTGCCGGAGGCCACGCGCAAACTGATTGCAAATGTCCGGCGCACGGCTGGTAAAGCGGCGCTTGCCCTGGGGCCGCCTGTTGCTGAGTGCATTCGCGGTGACTGACGGCCAGGGTGGCGGGCTATCAGAGGCCGGGATGCCCCGAGACGGGTTTCCGACACAGCCTCAGACCGCCCGGCTCGACGCCGGAACGGGCTCCGCTTGAGCCGACATACGCCCCGCCCATCCGCGCGATCCAGGGCGCGCGGTCGTCCTGGTGGGCGATCTTCGCACTGATCTTCGCCATGCCTCGGAGCGTCGATAACGCCGCTCTCAGGCCCCGGTACGGTCCGGCTCTCTCGTCACCGGGAGGATTGTTGCGGCTGGAAAACGTCATGTCCGCGCGGTGCCGCATTCTCCCGCGCGCCACGCGGGAGCGGGCCGATATCCGCGGGTCCGCCTCAGTCCCGGACCGTTAGGCGAAGCCCTGAATGATGACGGACGGGCGCCCCGGCACGCCGGATCGGTCGCCATCCGCGATGGCGCGGTCGCGCGGCTGACGAAGGTCGAGCAATCCGCCGTCCTTATCCGCGCCAGGTTGGAGGGCACGCACCGATGCCGGCCGCCTGTTCATGGTTTGACATGGGATATACCCGGCCGAAGGCGGGTTGACCCTACGCGATGACAGCGTTTGGGGCACTATGGATTTAGATCTTGCCAATATCCTGAAGGTGATCGGGCCAGCGGCCTCGATTATTTTTGCCGCATGGATCTTCATGGGCTTTCTGCAGGCCCGCTACGATTCTGCCATCGATCGCTATCGCGACCTGATCGACAGATACCGGACTTCCGAATTGTCCGGAAGCCGCAAGGCGAACATGAGAGATCAAATCATTTGCTACAAGCAACGTTGCGAATTGATGGGTCGAGCAAATATCCTCGGGCTCATATCCGCCATCTTATTGATATTGACACTGATTGCAGGCGAGATGGCACTTGCCCTGCCGGGGATCCCGGTCTTGAAATTTGCCAGTGCCGGTTTCGCGTTGCTGGGCTTTTTTCTTGTCATCGCCGCCACGATTGTCGTGATTCTGGAGGGACGGATCACGCACCGGCAAATTTACAGCGAGTTGCTGGACGTTCCGGATCTGGCACAGGGCATAGGTGAGGAGGCCGGGGACATCGGTGACCCGAAGCGCGGCAGCCGTTCCCCTCCGCGGTAGAAGCCCGACACACCATTTCCACGCAGAGCCGGCGAGGCTCGCGACCCGTCGATTGCTTGGCGCCCCCGCTGCGACGTCACTCACCCTGCAGCGTTTCGCTGCGGGCGGCGGGGCCGGTATTCCTCCGCGCCCGGTGAGCCACGCCTGGGCTGATCGAGCCGGTGGTGACCGGGACCCTCCGTCAGTTCGGCATCCGGCGACACGCCTTCCATGGTCCCGGGCGCCGGGAGGGAGCCCGCCGTCGAACCGGGTCGGGAACCGAGTTCTCGGAACTGGGCGGTCTCCACGGCACGGCGCACATCGCCTTCGCTCACACGGCCCTGAAGATAGGGCGCAACGTCAGCGGGCCGTCCACGCTTTGCGCAAATGCGGAGACCGACCCCATGCCAAGAATGAGAGCGGCGCCTGCGGCTACAGAAAGAATGTTCATGAGAAATCCAAAATTGTTCTGATGGTTATGGCAGAACATATTTGAACGAGTGTCCTATTTCGGCCGCGCCTCACCGTCCCGCCAGACTTTTGTGAGTAAAAATACCATTGAACAGGATAAAAACGCTAAAGTACAAGTGCAACACATAGAACAAAGATGAAGCTCATCGCCCTGGCCTCCGTTGGAAGCGGCACGACGTGCGGCCGGGTTCGGAGGGGGTAGCGGGAAGCTTGGAAATCCGCAGCCGAGACGGGTCGGCAGGACGATCGGCCTCCGCGGGACCGTGCCATTCGGCTCCCATGGTCCTGCGGGTTCGGTCGCCCACCGTGTTGGACTGAGGCCGGGATCTCGGCCGCTGCAATGATGCGGCCGGTCAGCTCGATATTCTGGCCGCAGAAGTTCGGTTTCGTACAGAACTCATGAGGCCAAGACGGGTTGTCCCATTATATCCGTCAGATCGTTTTCGGGCGCGATCGCTATCGCAACCGTTTCGGGTGCGTATTTTCCAGATCAAGAAGGCTAACATGCGCTATCTAACAACGGCATTTGTCGCACTGATACCTCTGTCGCTCATGGGCAGCGCGTCCGCTCAGTCGCCGGCCATGCTCGGGCCGGACGGCGAGGCTCCGGGCACCACCGGCACCATCATCCAAGGCCAGCCCAACACGACAGGCAGCGTTCGTGACGTGATCATCGCACCGGGCGCCACCGGGGCTGAAACCATCACCACGAACTCGGCGGCCGGCGGCAATGCCAGTCACCCCGAGCGGGCGGTGCCGAATGGCAGTGCTGGCGGCGGTAACGCGGCCCAGGGCGGCGGCTAGGACCAACGCGCTCGCTCGAGCCGGTCGGCAACGCGAGAACGCCGGCATGCCCGCTTGCGATCAAGCCAACAGATCCAAGCGGTTCGGCTCTGCTGAGCGGCGGGTGCTCGCGATCGCGAACGCGCAGCGGTTCCGCGCCCTGTCATAGCGGGCGGCGCATGACGGCAGCCGGAGGCGAGAGCTCCGCACAGTCAATGTCGGGGCCGCCGTGCGCAGCATCCTTCGGCAGGCCAAGCGGTATATCTTGGTCTCCCGCATCGCCAGGGAGGCTCTGACGGAGGGGTCGTAGGGCTCTTGCCCGGGATCGCCGATCCAGGAGCCGCTACCTGCATCGGTGCGGATCCCTTTCAGCATCGACTTTGGCCGATCGGTTTGATCCCGGGGTCTGAGGGTGCAGACCTCACACCTGCGTGCAGGGTCGCGCGATCGCTTTCCGCCGACACACCCTGCTGCCGCTCGATGCGTGTCTTGATGCCCTCCAGGCCGCCATCCGCGCCCAGGCCTCATCCGAGAGCCAGAACAGCCCGGCCAGCGCAAACGTCCTGAGCCGGAAACCTCGAACGCAGCAAGTAGAATTAGGTGACGGAAGATGGCCGTGCGAGCCCCCTGGCTAGAGCTTCCGGTCCTCGGCGAGCCGAAGAAACTCCTCGACCTTCGCGACGTTGCGCTCCGCCAGAGTGAGGATCTTCTCGGCCGCGGACAGGACCTCGGGTTCGGCAGCCAGCCTTTCGTCCGGCGTTTCCAGCACGCGCCTGAGGCCGCCGGCCAACGCCCGCATCGCCGCCGCGCTCTGACGGATCTGCGCGACCCGGGGGCCGATATCCTCGCCTGCGTCGAGGCGCTGCCGCAGGTTGAGCAGCATCGAACGGGCATCCGCCGCGCCCGGAACGGCGCCGAGTGGGATGATGTCGGCCATGGCGGTCACGCCTGTCCGACCGGGCGCGGCCCGCCGCGCCGGTGACCCGGCACGGCCTGTTCCGGGCGTCCCGCCCTGGACGGGATGCCGGCCGGGCAACGAGCCCGCGCGATCACGCCGGTCCCGGTTTCGAGGACCGGGACGCCGAGGCTCGCCAGCATGGCCCGCCCGACGGCGCGGGCCAGCCTCATGGCGTCGGTGTCCGCCTTCCTCTTCATCAGGGACTCCTCAGGCCGCCCGCACGGTGGCGAGGAAGCGGGTCATCTCCGCCGAGAGTTGCTCGGCGTGCCGCGACAACTCACCGGACGACGACAGGACCTGGGTCGCCGCGGCGCCGGTGTCCTCCGAGGCTTGCGCGACGCCGGCGATGTTGCTCGTCACCTCCGCGGTGCCCGTGGCCGCCTGCGCGACGTTGCGCACGATCTCCTGGGTCGCCGCGCCCTGCTGCTCGACGGCGGCGGCGATGCTGGCGGCTACCGTATTGATCTCGCGGATGCGCCCCGTGATCGAGCCGATGGCCGAGACCGCTTGGCCCGTCACGCCCTGGATGCGGCCGATTTGGCCGCCGATCTCGTCCGTCGCCCGGGCCGTCTGGGATGCGAGTTCCTTGACCTCGGCGGCGACCACGGCGAATCCCTTGCCGGCCTCGCCGGCCCGCGCCGCCTCGATGGTCGCGTTCAGCGCCAGCAGGTTGGTCTGGCCGGCGATGGCCGAGATCATCGCGACGACGTCGCCGATCTTCGCCACGGCGGCGGTGAGTTCCTCGACGAGCCGTGCCGTCTGGTCAGCCTCTCCGACCGCGGCCTGCGCGAGGGAGGCCGATCCCTGCACCTGACGGCCGATCTCCTGGACCGAACTCCCCAGTTCTTCCGAAGCCGCCGCGACGGTGCCGACGTTCGACGCCGCCTGCTCGGCGGCCGCCGCCACGGTCGTGGACTGCGTGGCCGTCTCGGTCGCCGTTGCCGTCATCGTCGCGGCGGTGGCTTGCAACTCCGTCGCGGAGGCCGAGACCATGCCGACGATGCCGCCGACGGCGCGCTCGAAGCCGTCCGCGAGATCGACCATGGTGCGGCGGCGTTCGGCCACGGCCGCCTCGTCGGCGATGCGCTTGGTCTGTGCTTCCTCGGCGGCCTTCCGGGCGACCATGGACTTGATGCCCTCCACCGCCTTGCCGACCTGGCCGATCTCGTCGCGCCGGGCCGCTTCCGCGATGTCGGCGTCGATGTCACCCTTGGCCATGCGCTGCAGGACGGAGACCAAGTTCTTCAAGGGCCGTGCGAGGCCGAAATGGACGATGGCGAACGCGCCGGCCAACGCCGCGAGCAAGCCGGCGACCGCGGCCGTGACGAGGACAATCGTCGCCCGCTCGGCGCTCGCCTGGGCCTCGCTCTTCGCCCTGGCGAGCTCGGCCGTCAGGTTGTCGATGCGCGGCTGGACGAACTCGCGCACCTTGTTGCGGGCGGCAAGACCTTCGACAAGGACGATCTTTCTTGCCGCCTCGGCATCCTGGTTGAGGATCGCCGCGTTCGCGCGGTCTACGACGCTGAAATAGGCTTCGACGATCTCGCGCAGCTTCTGGTTGATCGCGCGCCGTTCGGGCGAGTTCGACAGCGCGATCAACTTATCGACCGCGCTGTAGGCCTTCTTCACGGCGTCATCATAGCGTGACTTGAAGTTGGCTCGTTCCGAAGCGCGGTCATCGATCAGGATGTTGCGGTTCTGAACCGTGGCCTCGGTCACGTTGATGCGGACATTGAGGATGTTCTCAAGCCGCGCGGATTGTACGTCGACGATGTGCTGGGTCTTCTCGCTCAGCTCGTCGAACACGCCATGCGCGCGATACACGAGCCAACCTGCGACGGCCGCCACCAGCAGCAGAGGTATCGTGATCTTGGTAACAATCTTGAGATCGGAAAGGCGCGTCATTTATTGTTCCCCCCACTGATTTAAAACTCTGCCGCCGCGCCATTTAAACATCCGTTGCTTGCGAATTAAATTTCCGCTGCATATTTCTGGGATAAGACGGGTTATCTGTCTTTGGGCGGTGAGACGGTACGTGTCGCGGGCCCGCCGCGAGGCGCTAACCGGCGGCACGGCCGGGTTGCGCGGCGGATGCCGGGTTCTCCCCGGGTCCGCCCCGGTTGGATGCGCGTTCCCGGCTATCGGAATCTCGAGCCGATTGTTGAAAGACGGGCACAATTGCGGGCTTCTCGATCGTATTTCATGTCTTTCCGGCGCTCAGTCCTCGAAGCTCGATCGAAGTGGAATGCTTTGTTTCACCCCCGGCGCCGCCGGCACAGGCATGGGCCCCGCCGTTACCGAAACCAGAACTCGGCCGTCGCGCGAATCGCGTGCAGTCACTGACACCGCGTCCTGGCCGCATCATCGGCATCTCTTAACTGACAAAGATCGTCGAATGTCAGTCAAATTGGTGCAGATTCTGTCTCCTTAACGCTTGCAGCACCACGATGATGGCATGCGGTCTACCACTCCATTCGGCGCTGGCGACGGGGGGCGAGGCGATGCCGACACGTGCACTGATGCGTCCGCAGGCGAAGGCGGAGGTCGCCGCCGCCCCGCGCGGTTTCTCTTCGCGCCACTATCTGAAGCTGATCGAGGATACGGGAAAAATCGGCTTCTGGTCGGCGGACCTTCGCTCCGAGCGGCTGGACGCGTCGCCGGGCCTGTACCGGATCCTGGGCCTCGACCCGGCCTCCGAAATGACCTTCGGCTTCGGGCTCGACATGATCCATCCGGAGGACCAAGCCGCGCACGGTGACCAGATCGCTGTGCTCCGCGCCGGTCAGCCGGTCAGCCGGGAGTTTCGCATCATCCGGCCGGACCGAACCCAGCGCTGGCTTCTGCACCATGCCGAGGTCATGCTCGGCGCGGATGGGCGCCCGAACCAGGGCATGGGTGTCGTGTTCGACGTCACGGCACAGCATGAGACCAAGAACGCCCTCATGCAGCGGCATGACCGTCTGAACGCGCTGATCGCCGCGACGGCCTCGGTGTTCTGGGTCAACAAGGCCAACGGCGAGCCCAGCGAGATGCCGCAGTGGATGGCGCTGACCGGCCAGTCCTACGCGCAGATGCAGGGTCTGGGCTGGCTTGACGCCGTCCATCCGGAGGACCGCTCCCGCACGCTCGCGGCTTGGACCACGGCGGTTGAGCACACCGCGCCCTACAACACCGACTATCGCGTCCTGTGCGCGGACGGGATCTACCGCTGGTTCAACGCGCGCGGCGCGCCGGTGCTGAACAAGGACGGCTCAGTCCGCGAATGGGTCGGGGTCTGCCTTAACGTGCCGGGACGGACCCGTTACGGGACCCCGCCGCCGGAGGCCGCGATGCCGCAGGTGGCCGCGAAGGCGATGCCTGCCGAGGAATCCCTGATCCCGAGCCAGATCCGGGCGGCCCGCGCCATCACCGGGTTGTCGAAGGAGGAACTCGCCGCGTTGGCCAACGTCTCGGTCTCGACCCTCAACCGGCTGGAGGATCCCGATTCGGCGGTCCGGTCGCGCTCGGAAACGCTGCTCGCCGTGCGCCGTGCCCTGGAGGAAGCGGGAGTCGAGTTCACCTTCGAGGCCGGCAAGAAGCCCGGTATCCGCGAGGCGTGACGGCGCCCACCATGCGCTCTGCGTGCGGCCGCACGCGGCCGCTTCTCCGGCCTGGAGCCTGCCGTCTCCATTTGCACCGCCGCCCGCGGGCGCTTCACCCCCTTGTCGGGGATGAGTCTCGGGAACATCATGCTGCCGGTTCAGGCGTGCCCTACCCAGATCTGGTCTGCCGGACGGGCCAGAGACCGTGAGCCCCGGTGTTTGACGCGTTGAACCACTTCTCGGAGACGCTCTGACGGCGTCGTGCGACGCCTGCCACACGACCGGCGGCGTCTCCGCCACACCGGTCCGGACGCCCGCCCCTCTGCCCTTCACGAACCGGCTTTTCCAATCCAGCGCGCAGGAACAGCGCCAGCAGGCGAGTGCGGTGCGATACGGCCCGGTCGTCTCCGACGGCGCGGCGGCCGGCGCAATCCGGATCCGCCGTCGATCAGGGCACGATCTCCGGCGGCATTCCGCCCGGGATGCCGAGCGGCTCGTTCGGGGGTGGAACGTCGTCCGGCTCGGTTGCGGGCACGCCCATGGGCTCCGGGAGCGGGGTCTGCGCCGGCTCCGGCGTCCACGCGGGAGAGGGCAGCGGGAAGCCTTGGTCAGGATCGCCGGGGTTGCCTGGATTGGCCATCGGTATCCCTCCCGTCAGTGGCTCATCAGGCTGCAGACCGATGCTTCGGCGAGGAGGTCACGGGTCACCCCGCCGAAGAACCATTCCCGCAGGCGACTGTAGCCATAGGCGCCGGTCACGATCAGGTCCGCATCGGCCTCGACCGCCGCCCTCTGGAGTGCCGCGGCGGCCGTCCAGCCCGAGGGCGCGATCCGGCGGGGTGTCGCCTTCACATCGTGGAGGGCGAGATACCGGGCAACGTCCTCGATCTCGGCCTGGTCCTCGTCCTCGGTCACGCGCACCACCTGGACCGCCTCCGCGCGCCTGAGCAGCGGCATCGCGTCGGACACTGCCCGGCGCGTCTGCGGCGTGTTCTTCCACCCGATGACGACCTGTTTCGCCTCGACGCGCTCGACGCCGGGCGGAACGACCAGCACCGGACGGCCCAGCCGCATCAGCGCGTCGCCGAGGTCGACCGCCGCGCCGAGGGACGCGCCCTCGTTCTTGGCGTAGCGACCGACGACGACGAGGTCTGCGGCCCGCGCCTGCTGCTCCAAGAATCGCACGGGATGGTCAAGGTCCGACCGCCACTCGACGCGGTCGCATCGGCTCGCAGCCTCGCGGAACACCTGCTCGAAATCTCCGAGCGTGGCGAGGGCGACCTGACGGATCTCCTCGATGGCCGTCCCCATGGGCACGGCCGTCTCGCCGTATCCCCGAGGATAGTCCGGCTGGCATGCGGCGGCGCCGACGAGCCGCGTGCCGAGGCGATGCGCGACGTCCGCGGCGAGCCGCACCCGCTGTGCGGCGTGCAGCCCGTCGTCAACTGCGACCATGATGCTGGCATAAGACATGGGAAGGTCCTGCGACGGAGAACGATGAACCCTGTCCACCGTGCGTCCGCCGTGGGTGCGCGACCTTGATCCATCTCAAGTCCAGGACAGAGCCGTGAGCGAGCGATGATTGCGGCGCTGCCCCCCCTCCGAACCGCAGATCAGCTCATCGGGACGAGTTTCGGAGAGGACGGTCGGCCTGGATACGCCGAGGATGCGGCATGCCGCCCCTCCCGGCACGGCGCGAGCGTCACTGTGCAGCACCTGCCTGCGGGCGAGGATCTTCGGAAGTCTCGTGCGCGACCCCTCTGGAGCCTGGTGTGCCGCCGACGGGCCGGCGGCGACTCCCTGCCGGAATGGCGATCGGCATGAGCCTGCCATCCCGCAACGTCACAGGCTCGGATGTCCGCGCGCGGCCGCCCCGGCTGTCACGCGGTCAGTCCGGGGCTAGAGCCGGATGCGCGCAGCGCCGGCTCCCGGTTGATCTAGCGCAAGGCATACCGAGCCTCCCTGCAACACCGTTCGGATGACAAGGGCGCCGCTCGCGCCGCGCCGGTGGAGAGAGCGCAGGATGCGCACCATCGACAATCAGCCGGAGGACCTCCTCCTCAACGGGTGGAGCCTCGTGCTCGGCACCGGCCTGATCGCGGCGCCCTGGGCGCTCGGTTTTCAGCAATCCGCGGGGGCGAGGGGGGCGCCTGTGAGCGTCGGCGCCGCGCCGATCAGCGCGGCGCGTTCCGAACTCTGGCGCCTGAGCGGATCTCCGTCGGCCCATGAGGTCTGAACGGTTTCGCGCGCCCAGCCGGCACGCCGCGGAGATCGCGGTGGGCATGGATTCAACGGTGCCCGGAGCGGGCTCAGGATCGAGGTCCGGATGATCGTCGCGCCGTCCGAGCTTCCTCCGTCGCCGTCATGGACGCAGCGCCTTCGTTGGCCGCTTCGTCCGGCGCGTGCCAGTACGCATCCAATCCCAGCCCAGGTCCCGGATTTCTGGACAGCGACCCCTGAGGCCCTGGCCGCGACGCTCGGCTGCGCAACCAGCGGCCTCTCGACCGCGGAGGCCGATCACCGCCTGATCCGATATGGCGCGAATGTCGACGCGCCTGACGCCGTCGCGACCCGTCTCGGGGCGATCCTGCGGCGGATCCTCGAGCCCCTCTCGTTGATCCTGCTGGTGGCCGCGCTGGTCTCGGCCGTGTCCGGAGACTGGATTGGCGGCGCGATCATCGCGTCCATCCTCGCGCTGTCCATCGGACTCGATACCGTTCAGGAGGGGCACGCGCTCAGGGCCGCGGAGGCCCTGCGCCGCTCGGTCGCCCTCAAGGCGGAGGTCCGCCGCGACGGCGTCTATACGACGATCCCGGTGGAGGACGTCGTGCCGGGCGACCTCATCCGCGTCAGGGCCGGCGACATCGTCCCGGCCGACGCCCTCATCGTCGAGAGCAACGCCTTCACGGCCGCGGAAGCGGCGCTGACCGGCGAGCCCTATCCGGTGGAGAAGCGGCCTGGCGCCATCGCCGCCGCGAACGCTGCGGAGGCCTCCAACGCCTTGTTCCGCGGTGCGGTGGCGCAGACCGGGGAGGCAGTCGCGCTGGTCGCCGCCACGGGCCGGGCCACGATGTTCGGCGCGGCCGCCGCGGCCCTCGGGGCGGAGCCGGAAGCGTCGCCGTTCCAGCGGGACCTGCGCGCGTTCGGTCTGGTGGTCGCCCGGATGACGATCGCCCTCGTCGTCGCGGTTCTGGCCTTCCGGGTCGCCTTCGGCCGTCCCGTCCTCGATTCGCTGCTCTTCGCAGTGGCCCTGGCGGTCGGGCTCACCCCCGAACTTCTGCCGATGATCACCACCGTGACCCTGTCCCGCGGCGCGCTGCGCATGGCCAAGCGCAAGGTGATCGTGAAGCGGCTCGCGGCCATCCACGATCTCGGCGCGATGACGATCCTGTGCACCGACAAGACCGGCACCCTGACCGCCGCGGAGATCGCCCTGACCCAGAGCCTCGACGGGGCCGGCCGCGACGATCCGCGGGCCGCCCGGCTCGCCGCCATCGCGGCCGATCTCGGCGGCGACCGCGGTTCGCTCGATGCTGCCCTCGTCGGTGCCGCTCCGGACGCTGCCGCCGGCTGGCGGCTCACAGGCCGCCGCGCCTTCGACTTCGCCCGGCGCTCCGGCTCGGTCCGGGCGGAGGGGCCGGAGGGTGCGGTCCTGATCGTGAAGGGCGCGCCGGAGACGGTGCTGCCGCTCTGCGTGCGCCGACGTGCGGGCGACGCCCAACGGCCGATGACGGAGGCGGAGCGCGCGGAAGCGCTCGACCGCGTCCGGGCGCTCGCCGGGGACGGCTTGCGCAGCATCGCGGTGGCCTCGCGCACCGGCTCGACCGGCGCCGCGGAGACGGACGAGAGGGATCTGGTCCTGGAAGGTTTCTGCGCCTTCGCGGATCCGCCCAAGGCGACCGCCGCGGCCGCCGTCGCCCGCCTCGCGGCGGCGGGCGTGCGCGTGAAGATCCTGTCCGGGGACGATCCGGTCGTGGTGCACCGCCTTGCCGGCCTCGTCGGCCTCGCGGGCGAGACCACCCTGTCCGGGGCCGAGGTCGCCGCGCTCAGCGACGAGGCCCTCGCCGTGCGCGTGCGCGCGGTCGATGCGTTCGGGCGCCTCACCCCCGACCAGAAAGTGCGCGTGGTGCGCGCGCTCAAGGCCGACGGCGCCGTGGTGGGGTTCCTCGGCGATGGCATCAACGATGCGCCCGCCCTCCGGCAGGCGGATATCGGCTTGTCGGTGGAGGGCGCCACCGGCGTCGCCCAGGCGGCGGCCGACATGATCCTGCTCGCCCCCGATCTGGAGGTCGTGGCCGACGGCGTGGCGGAGGGGCGCCGGACCTTCGCCAACATCCTGAAATACGTCCGCATGGGCGCGAGCTCGAATTTCGGCAACATGCTGTCCATGGCCGCGGCCTCGGTGGCCCTGCCGTTCCTGCCGATGCTCCCGACTCAGATCCTCTTGAACAACCTGCTCTACGACCTCTCCGAGGTCGGCATCCCCTTCGACGGGGTGCGGCCGGAGGCCAGTGCCCAGCCGCAGATCTGGGACATGGGACGCCTCGTGCGTTTCGCCTCCGTGATGGGCCTTCTGTCGTCCGTGTTCGACCTCCTGACCTTCGCGCTCCTGCTGGTCGTCTTCGGCGCGGCGCCGGAGACATTCCGCACGGCCTGGTTCCTGGAATCGATGGCGACGCAGATCCTCGTGATCTTCGTCATCCGCACCAACGGGCGGCCCTGGCGCGACCGGCCCACCGCCGCGCTCGCGGTGTCCTCGCTCGCCGCCCTCACGGTCGCCCTCGCGCTGCCGTTCACGCCCGTGGGACACTGGTTCGGCTTCACGCCGCCGCCGGGCCCCGTCCTCCTGGCGATCCTGGCGATCACGGTGACCTATCTGGTCCTGGCCGAGCTGGTGAAGCCCTTCGCGCTCGGCGGCCGCGCCGCGCCCGGACGGGGTCCCATCCTGCCGATGTCGCGGCGTCGATCCAGACTGGCATGACCCAACAGGGGATCGCTCCGATGCCGTACGAAGACCAGAACGCCGTCGTGACGTTCCTGAAGCGGGCGCTGGCGGAGGCGGGGCCGGTGGAGACCGTAACCACCCACATTTCCCGCCTCTTCCTGGCGGGGGATCGCGTGCTCAAGCTGAAGCGTGCGGTGCGCTTCCCCTATCTCGATTTCTCGACCCCCGCGCGGCGCCTCGCCGCTTGCACGGCCGAGGTTGCGCTCAACAGCCGGACCGCGCCGGCGCTCTACCGCGGCGCGCGCCGGATCACCCGCGAACCGAATGGCGCCCTGACCTTCGACGGGGTCGGAGACCTCGTGGACGCCGTCGTGGAGATGCGCCGCTTTCCGGAAGCCGACCTGTTCGACGCGATGGCGCGGGACGGGCGCCTCGGGCCGAGCCACATCGTGGATCTGGCACAGGCCCTGGCGGCCTTCCATGCCGGGGCGGAGATCCACCGCGCGCACGGCGGAGCCGCCGCCATGGCGGCCCTCGTGGAGATGAACGACGCCGCGCTCCGGGCGACTGGCCTCGTCCCGGCGGACATCGCGGAAGCCCTCGCGGTCCGGTTCCGGGCCATCCTGGCGCGGCACGTCCCACTGCTCGACGCCCGCCGCGCCGCCGGCAAGGTCCGCCGCTGCCACGGCGATCTGACGCTGCGCAACATCTGCCTGTTCGAGGGCCGGCCGACGCCGTTCGACGGCATCGAGTTCAGCGAGTCCATCGCGACGATCGACGTGCTCTACGACCTCGCCTTCGTGCTGATGGATCTCTGGCACCGCGACCGCCCCGACCTCGCCAACCTCCTGTTGAACCGCTACCTCGACGCGGCGGACGAGACCGAGGGGATCGGCCTGCTGCCGTTCCTGATGGCGACGCGCGCCGTGATCCGCGCCCACGTCACGGCGGCCCAGGCGGAGGGTGCCGAGGACGCGGCTGCCAGGACCGCGGAGGCGCGGGCCTATCTCGACCTCGCCTGCAATCTGCTTGCGGATGCCGATGCGGGCCTGCTGGCGGTCGGCGGCTTCAGCGGTTCGGGCAAGTCGAGCGTCGCCGCGGCGGCCGCGCCCTGGATTGGGCCGGCACCCGGCGCCCGCATCCTGTCGAGCGACCGGATCCGCAAGCGCCTGCACGGGGTCGGCGCCCTCACGCGCCTGCCGGACTCCGCCTACGATGCCGCAGCGTCCGAGCGCGTCTACGCGACCCTGCGGCAGGAGGCGGGCCGTGTCCTGGCCGCGGGCCATGCTGCGGTCGCGGATGCCGTGTTCGACCGTCCCGCGGAACGGGCGGCGATCGAGGCGGTGGCGCGGACATGCGGCGTGCCGTTCTGCGGCGTCTGGCTGGAGGCCCCGGCCGCGACCCTCGCGCGCCGGATCGAGGCGCGCACGGGCGACCCCTCGGACGCCACCGCCGCCATTCTGGCCGCCCAGGTCGCGCGGGGCTGCGGTCCGCTCGCATGGCAGCGCCTCGCGGCCGACCGGCCGCTGCCGGCCCTGCGCGCGGATATCCTGTCCCTCTGCAACCGCCGCGGAGCGACCGGGATGGCGGCTCCCGCGATCAGACCGGCTCCGGCAAGCCGGGCACCAAGCGATTGACCGCCCGGGCGATCGGTGCCTCCTCGTCGGCCGGAACGACGTAGACGGCGACCGCGGATTCCGCCCGGCTGATCCGCCCGCGCCCGGCGGCGTTGCAACTCTCGTCGAGGGCGACACCCGCCCAGGCCAGCCCGGCGCAGATCGCCGCCCGGACCGCGGGCGCGTTCTCGCCGATCCCGGCCGTGAACACGAGCGCGTCGAGTCCGCCGAGCGCGGCCATGAGCGATCCGGCCTCGCGCACCGCCCGGTAGGCGAACAGGGCCAGCGCTTCCGCGGCGCGCGGATCGGCGCTCGCCTGGAGCACCCGCACGTCGTCGCTGAGGCCGGAGACGCCCAGCAGCCCGGATTCCGCGTTCAGGAGGTGCGCCACGGCGTCCGGGTCCAGGCCGCGCTCGCGGATGAGGTGGAGCACCAGCCCGGGATCGACCGCGCCGGAGCGCGTGCCCATCATCAGCCCGTCGAGGGCCGTGAAGCCCATCGTGGTCGCGACGCTGCGGCGGTCCTTCAGGGCGCAGAGGCTGGCGCCGTGCCCGAGATGGGCGACGATCACCCGGCCGTCCGCCCTGTCGCCCGCGATCCGCGGCAGGGTCTCGG
Organism: Methylobacterium sp. P1-11; assembly: GCF_008329595.1. NCBI lineage: Bacteria > Pseudomonadati > Pseudomonadota > Alphaproteobacteria > Hyphomicrobiales > Methylobacteriaceae > Methylobacterium > Methylobacterium sp. P1-11. The sequence continues at coordinate 25,723 of NZ_NPKS01000029.1, read as the reverse complement.
CGATGTGCTGGTAGGACAGGCCGTGGAAGCCGTAGCGGACGAGTCCTGCATCGGCGAGGGCATGCGGGATCGGGAAGAGCTGCGCGAGCCGAGCTTGCGTGCGGTGGAACGCTGTGTCGAAGCAGGCCACCTGGGGCAGGCTGGGCCAAGCCCGCGTCACCGCCCGGATCGCCGCGAGGTTGTGCGGCTGGTGGGCTGGCGCCAGCGGCGTGAGGCGATCGAGCGCGGCCAGCACCGCGTCATCCACGCGGACCGGCTCCGCGAAATCCGGTCCGCCATGGACCACCCGGTGCCCGGCGGCCGTCAAGGTCAGGTCGGGCGCATCGTCCAACGCGTCGAGCAGCCAGGCCACGCTCGTCTCGTGGTCGGCATGGGCGATCGCGGGAGGCGCGGCGAGGAAGGATGTGTGGGTTCCGGAGGCGTCGATCTTCGCCTCGCCGCCGATGCCCGAGACGCCGCCTCGGCACAGGGGCGTCTCGGTGCCCGCCGCGTAGAGGGCGAATTTGAGGCTCGATGAGCCGGCGTTCAGCACGAGGATCGTCGGCGTCATCAGGGGGTCCCGGCGCGATGGGCGAGGAGCTGCGCGAGAGCGCAGGTGGCCGCGTATAGCTGCGGGCTGTCGGCCCGGCTCGTCAGGATGGTCGAGACGCGGGCGCCGAGCGGGATGCCGGCTGCATCGGCGCCTGCGAAATGGATCAGCTGCTCGGCGAGCATGGTGCCCGACAGCTCTGCCGGATCTCTCACCTCCGCGTCGAGCATGCACGATCTCCTGCGATGCCGCGGAGCTTACGGCAGGGGCGGCCGCAGGCCCCTGATCCAGATCAAAGCCTGGCTACGGCCGAAGCACCTGGACCGGATGGCCCGCCTGCCACGTCATCGGTCAATGGGCAAGAAACAGCGGGACCGGGCTTCGGGTCAGGAGCGACTGGGTTACGCCGCCGAGAAACCATTCCTGCAGGCGTGAATGCCGGTAGGCGCCCATGACCAGCATGTCCGCGCGGAACAGTCCGACCTGGGTCCTGAGCGTCTCCGCGACGTCCTCGACAACCGGCAGGACGTTCACCGACACGTTGACGCCATGGCGCGCGAGGTGCGGGGCGAATTCGGCTCCGGCCACCGAGGCCGACCAGTCCTTCTCGCCGACGACGGACACGATCTCGACCGCCTCGGCCGCGCGCAGGAACGGCAGCGCGTCGTTTGCAGCTCGCGCAGCCTGGGCGCTGCCGTCCCAGGCGATGACGATCCGACCTGCGCGGCATGCGGAGCGTCCCGCCGGTACCACGATGAGCGGGCGACCGCTCCCGAACAGGACCCCGTCGATCAGATCGCGATCGAGATCGATCTCCCGCATCTCCGCGTCCAGGACAGTCAGGTCGGCGAGCCGGGAGCGGGCCGTGATCCGAGCGACCAGATCCGGGTAGGCAAGGGCGGGAGCCTCGGTCGTACAGATCACCCCCGCCGTCGCGGCGTCGCCGGCGACGCGTTCGGCAAGCGCCTGCGCGAGGCTGCGCAGGCGCCGGTTCTCATCCGCGACGAGGCCGTTGACGAATCCCAATCCCGCCCCTCCGACCATGGTCAGCCGGCGGGCGGCGGATTGCACGGTCAGGTGAGCGCCCGCCGCGGCGGCGAGCACGAGGCCATAGGCCAGCCCTGTCTCGGGCTCGTCGCCACGGCCCTCCTCGGTAACGGCAACCAGGATATCGCGGAAAGCGGCGAGGGGAGAGGAGGACGGAAGGGACATGAGGGCTCCGGGCTGGCGTCCGCCCGAATCTCGACCAGCGCAGCCGGCCCGCCTTGATCCAGCGCAACGTCGCGCCGTTCGACATGCGCGCTCCGTCACCCGCGCCCGGACCGGTCATGACTTGCGGAAGCGGGACAGGAAACGCTCGATCGTGCGAGCCGCCGCTTCAAGCCGCGGCTTCAGCGCCGGGATGTCCTCGCTCAGGAGGGCGAGACCAAGGGGCAGCATCCAGAGGCCGAGAACCGGCAGGAACGAGAGCAGGCCGCCCCCGATCAGGGCAAGGGCCGCCGCCAGACGCACCGGACGCCGAGAGGGCTTTCTCAGCCACGTGACCGTATCGCGCAGGCGCACGGGAAGGCGGCCGGTCAGCCGCTCGACCCGATCGTCCCAATCCGCTGCAGTCGGGGCCATCGCTCTCCTGTCCGAGGTTGGACGCTTGCAGGGATGCTCGCATCGTCCGAGCGGCGGAACCGCCGGACTTCACGTGGTGGAGCCACCGGATATCGAGGGCCTGAAGGCGGCGGCGACCAGGGTTCCGAGTTGGACCACCAAGAGTGGTGCGAGACTCGCCGAGAGAACAAGGGCCCAACTGGTCCTATCAAGTGGGACGAGACCGAGCACGGCACCAATCGGAGGAAGGTGGGCCGGGCCGACGAGCAGCGCCGTGCACACGAGCAGGGCCGCCCAGACCCAGGCGTTGCCCGTGACCTCGTTGCGGAAGGGCTTCGATCCGGAGGCCCGCATGTTGAAGATCTGCCAGAGCTGCGCGAAGGCGAGCGTCAGGAAGGTGACCGTGACGACCGACGCGCGGTCGAGCGTGAGCCAGAATTCGGCAACGGCTAGGCTTCCGAAGGTCGTCGCCGTCATGAGGCCGGCATGCAGGGCGATCCGCATCCATTGCGCGCGTCCAAGGATGGGCTCCTTCGGGTTCCGCGGGGGGCGCCGGAGGATGTCGTCCTGCCCATCTCCCATAGCCAGCGCGAAGGCAGGAAGGACGTCGGTGACGAGGTTCAGGTAGAGGATCTGCAACGGCAGGATCGGCAGCGGCAGCGTCGACATGACGGCGAGCCCGACGACCATCACTTCGCTCAGGTTGCAGGCCAGGAGGTAGGTAACGAACCGGCGGATATTGTCGAAGATAACCCGCCCCTCGCGGATCGCGCCGACGATCGTCGGGAAAGCGTCGTCCAGGAGGATCATGGCCGCGGCCTCGCGCGCCACATCTGTTCCCCGCCGGCCCATCGCGACGCCGATATCGGCCTGCTTCAAGGCCGGGGCGTCATTGACGCCGTCGCCGGTCATCGCGACGACCTCACCCCTCTCCTGGTACGCACGGACGAGCGCCAGCTTCTCGGCCGGGCTCACGCGCGCAAAGACGGCGACATTCTCCAATCCATCCGCCAGGCCGGTAGCGGGGATGCCCTCCGCGACGCGTAGCTCCGGGCCGGCCAGGCCGACCGCAAGGGCGATGCTTCGGGCGGTCACCGCGTGGTCGCCGGTGACCATGACGGCGCGGATGCCTGCGCCGCGGCAGGCCGCAACCGCCTCTGGCACGTCCTTGCGGGCGGGGTCCTCCAAACCGACCAGGCCGAGGAAGGTAAGCTGCTCGAAGGGCGGGGATCCCGGATCCGCCACCATCCGCTCGGCACAAGCTATGACCCGCAGGCCCCGCGCGCACAGATCCTCGACGCGGCGCCGCCAAAGCTCTCGGGCGGCGGCGTCGAGCGGACGGTCGCGCGCGCCATCGCTGGCACGCCGCGAGGCGGCGAGCACCGCCTCCGGTGCGCCCTTGATCGCCACCATGTGGCGCGGCCCGGCCGCGTGGACCGTGGCCATCATGCGAGTCGCCGCCTCGAAGGCATGTTTCCGCACGAGCGGCTGATCGCGAAGGAGGGCAGCACGGTCTAACCCGACGGACCGGCCCGCCCGCAGCAGCGCCTGTTCCATCGGATCGCCGCTGCCGAGGTCAGGCCCCGGTCCGAGCGATGCGTCGTTGCAGAGGAGCGCGACGCGAAGCAGCCGTTCGGCCTCGGGCGGATTCTCCGACCCCGGCCTGGGGCCGTCCAGGTCGCCGGAGGGCAACGACAGCTGCTGCACCGTCATCCGGTTCTCGGTGAGCGTGCCGGTCTTGTCGGTCAGGATGACGGTCGTGGCACCGAGTGTCTCGACGGCCGACAGGCGCTCGATCAGCGCGTTCCTCCGCACCATCCGCCACATGCCGCGCGCGAGCGCCAGGGTCGCGACGATGGGCAGGCCTTCCGGGATGGCCGCGACCGCCAGAGCAATGCCGGCCTCGGTCATGAGCCGGAAATCCTTGCCGGTCGCGACGCCGAGCCCGGCGAGGATGGTCACGATCGCCAGGACGACCCACACCATTTGGCGGGACAGGCGCTCCAGCCGACGCTCCAGGGGTGAAGTGTCAGGTGTGGCCTGCTCCACGAGCCGCGAGACCCCGCCAAGCTCGGTTCTCGTGCCGGTCGCGACGACGACACCGGTGCCGCTACCGCGCGTTACCAGGGTGCCCCGGAACAGCATCGAGGCGCGCTCGGCGAGGCGCGCATCCTCGGCAACCGGCTCCGCCGATTTGTCCACGGGTACGGATTCTCCCGTGAGCGTGGATTCGTCCGCGCCCAGGTTCGACGCCTCGACCAACCGAATGTCGGCGGGGACCGCGTCACCGCCCTCGATCAGCACGATGTCGCCCGGGACGAGATCCTCGGCGGCCAGCACCCTGGCGTGCCCGTCGCGACGGACGCGCGCCGAATGCGTCCCGAGCGCCCGCAAGCCCTCGACGGACCGGACCGCCTTCAACTCGGTGAAGAAGCCGAGGGCCGTGTTGACGACCAGGACCGCGATGACCGCAGCCGCCTCCTGCCAATCGCCGAAGTAGAAGGAGAGGCCGCCAGCTGCCGCAAGGAGATAGACGACGGGGCTTGCGAGCTGGTGCAGGAGCAGGGTGAGCTTGCCGGCCCGCCTCGTTGCAGCGATCTCGTTGGGGCCGATCCGCGCCCGCCGTTGCCGAGCCTCCGCCTCCGTCAGGCCCAGGTTCAGGGACGTCCCAAATCGCTTGGAAACCTCTGTGACCGGCAGCGCATGGGCCGATTTCGCCAATGCGGGAAGGCGAGGGGCCACACCTTGAGGTCCGGACCGTGCAGCTTCCTGCGCGGAATCCGGCTCAAGCATGGCGCAACTGGTCGAGGCGTGCGGCGTTCGGGCAGAAATCCGGGTGGGTGACGCCTGCAGTCCCGGCCCACAGCTCGCGTGCGCAGCGACTGCGGTTCTGGCAGCCGAGGCACGCAGCTTCAAGCTGCCGCATGGCTTCCGGGTGCCGCTGCCGGACGGCGTCGGGATCAAGGTCGAGGCTTCGCATCATCTTGGCGATGCTGCGGAGCTTCGTGGCGGCTTCAGGGGACAGAGCGGCGGGGGCCGGGTCATCGGCCGCCATCATCGTCTCCATCATCTCCTGGTCGACGTCCCGAAGCTCCTGCGCTGCCTTCAGCAGGCAGCACCATTCGTTCATCGCGGCGGCGAGACCGAACGGGTCGAACGGGTTTGGCTCGTTGGCTGATCCTGCCATTGCGGCCTCCTCAAAGGCCCTGGATGCCCCATCGCCGCGGCAAATCCCTTGATCCAGCGCAAGCCTGTCGCGGGTCCCATGAGGGGCCGAGGCTGGCAGGAGCCTATGCGGGTCGATGCCGGCATCGATCCAAGCCGCGACCCACAGAGTGAGGCGGCGCTCGAGCGTCTCGAGGCCGGCGCGGCAATCCGGTGAGGGGGAGCCGAGCAACGCGCATGCGCTTGATTTGCGTCAAGGCCGGCCGCCGTAGCCGGCCGGAGGATGGCCGATCCGCACCCGGCACGGTCCGGCACAGGGCTCAGGAGGGGATTTCCATGACCACGACATTCGAAGAACGCGAGCGGGCTGCCGAACTCCGCTTCGTCCGAGAGGAGGAAGCGCGGTTTCACGCCCGCAATCGCCGCAACCGCCACCTGGCCACCTGGGCCTGCGAGCGGATGCGCCTGACCGGCCAGCCGGCGGAGGCCTACGTGAACGCCTTCACCGAATCCGCCATCCTGGCCGACGACGAGTCCCTGATCGAACGCATCCTGACCGATCTGAAGTCGGCGGGCATCGAGACGACCATCCCCCGCCTGCGTACGGAGATGGATCGGTGCGCGGCACTCGCCCGGGCCGAGCAACCCGCCGGCATTGCCCCGGATCAAGGCTCCTCCGTCTAGACCGCGCAGGATCATGCGGCAGCTCGACGCTCCGGCACGAACCGATGAGACGCCCTGAGGAAGGACGCCAGGACCGACAAGGATCTGCGCCTCTCAATCGGCGTTCGCCGACGATGCGACCTTCCCGCTCCTCGATCCCCGCCCCACAGGGCGCATGTCTCCCGAGACGATGCAGCGCCGGGTTGCAGACGGCATTGAGGGGCGTCGCGGGAACAGCCCGCCGGCGACGGCTGCGCGGTTGGCTGCCGAGGGACGCTGGTCATGCGAGGCGAGGCTGTCGATCGATGTCGGCCCGTCCGCGCGAGTCCGGACGAGGACACCGCGGAGGCGGAAGGCGCCGGCGTCCAGGACGCCGGTCACCGTCCGTCCTCAGCGATGATCGTCAGGCCATCGAGGTCCCGGCCTGTCCGGTCTCGTCCGCTTCGACCGGCCCGCACTGCATGATGTCGCCCTCGATCCGGCGGCTGTGGTCCTCGAGCGCGTGCCGTTCCGGCCAAGCCCAGTCCCGCACCTCCGGCAGGTCGTCGCCGGTCCGGCGGACATACGCGCGGTGGGCAGCGAGCGCGTCCCGGAGCGCCTCCTCGGCGTGCTCGCCCCGGGCTCCCAGATGCGGTGCGGCCCGCAGGGCAGCCTGTGCGAGGTGGAACCGGTCGAGCCGGTTCAGCACGCACATGTCGAAGGGTGTCGTCGTCGTGCCCTCCTCGATGAAGCCGTGGACGTGGAAGTTGCCGTGGTTCGTCCGCTTGTAGGTCAGCCGGTGAATGAGCCACGGATAGCCGTGATAGGCGAACACCACCGGACGGTCGCGCGTGAACAGGCTGTCGAAGGTCGGGTCGTCGAGCCCGTGCGGGTGCGTCTCGGGTGCAGGCAGCGTCATCAGGTCGACCACGTTCACCACCCGGATTTTGAGGTCCGGGACATGCCGGCGCAGCCAGTCCACCGCGGCGAGGGTCTCCTGGGTCGGAACGTCGCCCGCGCAGGCCATCACGACGTCCGGTTCCGCGTCGCCCTCGTTCGAGGCCCAGTCCCAGATCCCGACGCCGGCCGCGCAGTGGCGAAGAGCCTCGTCCAGAGTCAGCCATTGCAGGGCCGGCTGCTTGCCGGCCACGACGACGTTGATGCGATCATAGGTGCGCAGGCAATGGTCCGTGACGCACAGAAGGGTGTTGGCGTCCGGCGGCAGATAGATCCGCGCCGTGTCGCCACGCTTGTTCGCCACGAAGTCGATGAAGCCCGGATCCTGGTGGCTGAAGCCGTTGTGGTCCTGTCGCCAGACATGGGACGAGAGCAGGATGTTCAGGGACGGTACCGGTCGGCGCCAGGGCAGGTCACGCGAGGATTTCAGCCACTTGGCGTGCTGGTTCACCATCGAATCCACGACATGCGCGAAGGCCTCGTAGGTCGCGAACAGGCCGTGCCGTCCGGTGAGCACATAGCCTTCGAGCCAGCCCTCGCAGAGGTGCTCGCTCAGCACCTCCATGACCCGGCCGTCGCGCCGGAGGTGGTCGTCGCCCGGCAGGATCTCCTCCTGCCAGGCGCGGCCCGTCACGTCGAACACCGCGTCGAGGCGGTTCGAGGCGGTCTCGTCCGGCCCCATGATGCGGAAGTTTCGAGCCTCCGCGTTCAGGGTCAGGACCTCCCGCAGGTACCTCCCGAGCGCGCGGGTGGCCTCCGCACTGGTGCGGCCCGGCTCCGGTACCGCGACGGCCACGCGGCTCAGGTCCGGCAGACGCAAGGGCGCGCTCGTGTGCGCGTTGGCGTGCGGATTGGCCGAGATGCGCCGCGGTCCCTTGGGAGGCAGCGCAGCGAGGTTGGGCATGAGCGAGCCGTCTGCGGTGAACAGCTCCTCCGGGCGATAGGAGCGCATCCAGGCTTCCAGGATCGCGCGGTGCTCCGCGTTCTCCCGCACGGCCGCCACGGGCACTTGGTGCGAACGCCACGTGCCCTCGACCGGGTTGCCGTCCACCCATTCCGGTCCCGTCCAGCCCTTGGGGCTGCGCAGCACGATCATGGGCCACCGCGGTCGGCCGGCCTCGCCGGAAGCGGCGCTCTTACGGATCTCCGCGATCGAATCGAAAGCCGCATCGAGGGCCGTGGCCATGGCTTGGTGCATCCGGGCCGGCTCGTCGCCCGTGACGAAGGTCGGCTCGTAGCCGTAGCCGACGAGGAGGCTGCGCAGCTCGGCTTCCGGTATGCGGGCGAGGAGGGTCGGGTTGGCGATCTTCCAGCCGTTGAGGTGCAGGATCGGCAGGACCGTGCCGTCATGGCGCGGATCGAGGAACTTGTTCGCGTGCCATGCGGCGGCGAGCGGCCCCGTCTCGGCCTCGCCGTCCCCGACGATGCAGGCGACGGTCAGGCCCGGGTTGTCGAGGGCGGCGCCGAAGGCGTGCGCCAGAGAGTAGCCGAGTTCCCCGCCCTCGTGGATCGAGCCGGGAAGCTCGGGCGAGGCGTGGCTGGGTATGCCGCCGGGAAACGAGAATTGCCGGAACAGGCGCGCCATACCGTCGAGGTCTCGGGCCACGTCCGGGTAGATCTCGCTGTAGGTGCCCTCCAGGTAGGCGTTGGCCACGAGCCCCGGGGCGCCGTGGCCCGGTCCCCAGACCGCGATCATGTCGAGGTCCCGCTGCCGGATGACCCGGTTCAGGTGCGCGTAGATGAAGTTGAGGCCCGGCGTCGTGCCCCAGTGCCCGAGAAGCCGCGGCTTGACGTGCTCCGGCTTCAGCGGCTCGCGCAGGAGCGGGTTGGCCATGAGGTAGATCTGGCCGACCGACAGGTAGTTGGCCGCGCGCCAATAGGCATCGATACGCCCGAGGCTTTCGGGTCCGAGGGGGCCCGGCACGAAGGCCAAGTCGTGCCTGCCATCCGCTGCGTCGCCGTCGCGGCGTTCCTCGCGGAGTTTCTCCGGCTCGCGCCTCACGTCCATGTCGGTCTCCCGGTTGCGGATGCCGGGAGACCGTGCAGGCGGCCGAGGCCCGTGGCGTTGAGGTGGATCAAAGCGGCTTCGGCATCTGTCGGCAGGATCTGTCCGGTCAGCAAGACGGGAGCGAACGATGGCCCTGGTGCTTCGAACCACCTTCATCACGACGGTACGCCGCGGGCGGGTGCCGGTCATGCTGGCGCCGAAGAACGATGCCGGTCCCCGGGTCGTCACGGACGCGGCACGCTACCGGTCCATCGGCAGCCTGCAGGCGCTGGCGCTCGCCATCGGAGCCGCGATGGTGACGCCCGCGCTGCTCTGGCTCGCGCTCTGAATCCTCCCGCAACATCAAGGAGACGGGCGATGGACGACAGGAACGTGCACCAGCATGTGCTCGACGAGCTGGCATATGCCCCGATGATCGACGCGGCGCAGATCGGCGTCACCGTCGAGAACGGCATCGTGACCCTGACGGGGCATGTTCGGAACTACGCCGAGAAGAGCATCGCCGAGCGCGTCGCGCTCCGGGTTCGCGGCGTGCGGGCCGTGGTCGAGCGGATCGAGGTCCGCTACCCGACGAATCCAAGCGTTGGCGACGAGGCCCTGGCCGAGCGGTGCGCCCGGGTGCTGGAATGGGACGTGCAGATCCCGGAGCGCTCGGTCTCCCTCAAGGTCGAGAAGGGCTGCGTCACGCTCGAAGGCTGCGTGCCGCACTACCACCAGAAGGCGGCAGTCGATAAGGCATTGCGGCGCTTGGCCGGGGTCACCGACATCGTCAACCTCATCGCCGTGAAGCCGCCGGTCCAACCCGCCGAGGTCAAGGACAGGATCATCGCGGCTCTGAGGCGCAGCGCCCGGGACCCGGACACGATCCGGGTGCACGTGGACGGCGACACGGTGACCCTGGACGGCTGCGTCGACCTCTGGAGCGAGCGCGAACTGGCCGAGCGGGCCGCATGGTCGGCGCCCGGCGTGCGGGCCGTCGAGGACCGCCTGACGCTCGCGTGAGGTCGGTCCGATGCTGGCGATGGTCCTGCGCGAGGTCGGCGCGCGCCTCGTTCCGGAGGAACGGCCGGATCCGGAACCCCCTCCGGGAGAGGTTCGCATCCGGGTCGAGGCCTGCGCGGTGTGCCGCACCGACCTTCACGTCATTGACGGCGAACTCCCGCAGACGGTCTACCCCATCGTGCCGGGCCATGAGGTGGTCGGCATCGTCGAGGCGGTCGGCGCGGGCGTAACGAGCCCAGCGCCCGGCACGAGGGTCGGCGTGCCCTGGCTCGGGCACGCCTGCGGCCGCTGCCCCTACTGCCAGACGGATCGCGAGAACCTCTGCGACGCCCCGGGCTTCACCGGCTGCACGCGCGACGGCGGGTTCGCGACCCATGTTCTGGCAGAGGCCGCCTTCACCATCCCGCTCGACGCCGGCCTGGACCCGGTCGCGACCGCGCCGCTCCTCTGTGCCGGACTGATCGGCTGGCGAACCCTGCGGATGGCCGGCGCGGCCGGCACCGTCGGGCTCTACGGTTTCGGGGCGGCTGCCCACATCGTCGCTCAGGTCTGCCGCTGGCAGGGCCGACGCGTGTTCGCGCTGACGCGACCGGGGGACCGCGAGGCTCAGGACTTCGCGCGCGCGCTCGGCGCTGCGTGGGCCGGCGGTTCGGACGAGGCGCCGCCCGAGCCGCTGGACGTCGCCCTGATCTTCGCCCCGGACGGCCGTCTCGTGCCTGCCGCCCTGAAGGCGGTGCGCAAGGGCGGACGCGTCGTCTGCGGCGGCATCCACATGAGCGACATTCCCGCCTTCCCCTACGACCTGCTCTGGGGCGAGCGCGCCGTGCTCTCAGTGGCAAACCTGACCCGCGAGGATGCCCGCAGCTTCTTCGAGATTGTCCCGCGTGCCGGCATCGTCACGCACACGCGCGCTTACCCGCTGGCCCGAGCCAACGAGGCGGTCGCGGCCCACCGGTCCGGCGCTCTCCAGGGTGCGGCGGTACTCGTACCGTAATTTGCGGCTCCGGATTCCACGCCGAGCCCGGTAACGCACCCCGGCCAAGCACCGGGGCGGCGACCTTCTTGACGGAACGCCGTCTTAGGCGACCTGACGCGAGAAGCCGTCCAGGGCCTGTCGGAGCAGGCCGTACTTCGCCTGGGTGACGCGCAACTCGCGGAACCAGTCGACCAATCCGCCCCACGGGTCGTTGAGCTGCTTCAGCCCCGCGACGAAGGCGACGACGGTCCCGAGTTCGGTTGCGCCGTGCACGACGAGGTAGCCGCCCAGACCCAAGGTCAACGCCACGCCGGAATGGTGCATCAGGTTCATCAGGAAGTTCATCGAGAACTTCAGCTTGAAGATGCCCATGTTGAGCCGGAATACCCGGTCGATCCGCGCCGTCTGTAGCCTCGATGGCTCGTGCCGCCCCTGGCCGATGATGCCGCCACTGATGCTGCGCAACGTTCCCGTCCGCTGGACGACACGCCGATTGATCGCCCGCTGCATCAGCGGCACGAAGGCCGCTTGGGGCGCGAAGACCGCCAGCGCGAGGGCCGCCATCAGCGGGTCGAGGTACAGCATGTACCCGAACGTTCCCGCGACGATGCCGCCCTGCAGGACCGGTTCCGACACGCTCACCCCGACGAAGGCGCCGACCGGCTCCGCCTCCGCCAGGACGAGCGAGACCTCCACACCCTCGACCTCGGCACGGTCTTCCGGAGCCAAGCTCCCAAGGTCATCCAGCAGTGTCTTGCGGAGCCGGCGAACGGCGCTCTCGCCGAGGTAGCTGCGGTACAGGTTGAGCCCGAGCTTCAGGGCACCCATTGCGGCGGCGGCCGTGATGTAGAGCAGCGCAAGCAGGACAATGGCCCGGGCGTTCCCGCCCGGGACAGCAGCGTTGACGATGCGCCGCTGCAGCTCAAGGGGCGCCAGGTCCGCCACGAACAGGACGATGGCCATCACCACCAGCGCAAGCTGATGGAACCCGCTCGCATCCTTGATGAACGCCAGGAGCGTCTGCGGCGTCGCGAGCCGGTGGCGCTTTTGCCGGAGGCCGGGCACAGCCGAAGCCAGGGTCGCGATTGCGGGCGGCATGAGACCTCCATGCCGAACCTCATGGTCCCATCCGGCAAGGGCCGGCATTGCGCTCGATCAACCAGTCCGGAGACCGCCTCCCGCCGCGACCCGAAGAACTCGCCCCGGTCGGGTTGGACCCGGTTCCGTTGAGATGGATCAAGGTCAAGGCCGCAGGCGCGGGCGACGGTGCCTCAACCAGGGCGGCAGGCCCGGGCACGAGAGGCGGTCATGCGGATCTCAAACATCATGGTCTCGGTCGACCTCGGGGCCGCGGCGGCGGACCGGGTCCAGCTGGCGGCCGGCCTCGCGGCACGGTTCGGGGCCAAGCTGACCGGCGTCGCCGCACGCCCGGTCCTCGGACCCATGCCGGTCGGCGACATGCTGGAGGTCGAGCGTGTCTGGACCCTCGAGGAGCGCCTGACCGACGAGCAGCTCGCGGAGGCCAAGGCCCTTTTCGAGCGCGAGGCCGGGCAGGCGCCCAAGACGGGCTGGCGCTCCGCACCCACCGATCCGTTGGCTTACCTCGGTGCGCAGGCGCGCACCGCCGACCTCGTGGTCGTCGGCCGGCAGGGGCCTGCGGACGGTGACCCTGGTCCGATGGCGGCCTCCACCGGGGGCCTGCTGATGGAGGTGGGGCGTCCCGTGCTGGTGGTCCCACCGGGCATCGAGCACCTCGCAGCCAAGCGGGTCGTGGTGGCTTGGAAGGACACGCCGGAGGCACGCCGCGCCCTTCACGACGCCCTGCCGGTCCTGGGACATCCCGAGCAGGTTTGCGTGGTGGCCGTGGGGCCGGACGCGCAGAACGTGGGCGCCGAGGGCGCGGCCGAGTACCTGTCCGGGCACGGGCTCAAAGCCACGACCCACCTGCTCCGCAAGCCGGAGATCGACACCGCCGACGAGATTCTCCACTTCGCCGGACGCGAGGATGCAGATCTCATCGTGATGGGCGCCTACGGCCACAGCCGCCTGCGCGAGTGGGTCTTCGGCGGTGTCACGCGTCGCATCCTGCAAGCGGCCCCCGTTTGCTGCCTGATGAGCCACTGATGCGCCAAGCTGCCATCCTCCTCACCGGCGTTCTGGCGCTTGAACTCGTCCTTCCCGCCGCGCCCGCGTCGGCCTGGGACCGGCATGTGCGACAAGGCGAGACCATCGCGCGGACCAATTGCGCGCGATGCCACGCGGTCGGCCGCGTCGGCGACAGTCCGCTGCGGGCCGCGCCGCCCTTCCGCGAACTGCACACGCGCTACCCCGTCGAAGATCTCGCCGAGGCGCTTACCGAGGGCATCCGTACCGGTCACCCGAGCATGCCGGAGTTCCGGTTCGACCCGGACCAAGCCCAAGACCTGATCGCCTACCTGAAATCGCTGGAACGCTGAGGGAGAACCCCAATGTACCTCCGCTGCCTTCTCGTCCCCACCGGCCCCGGCATCGACGCCACCCGTCGGCTGGACGCCGCGCTGCGGCTAGGCCGGCGCCTGCACGCGCATATCGGCGTCGCCTTCATGGCGCCGGGCCCGGAGCACGTGCTCGCCGGCATGGCGAGCCTCGCGCCCGTGGACGGCACGACCGTCGAGGCCATCGAGCAGGGCGTCCGCGAGGCGGCGGCCGACGGCAAGGCTGCCGTTCAGGCGTGGTGTGAGCGCGAGGGGGTGCCGTTCGCATCCGCGAACGGCCGGCTGGACACCACCTTCGCGACCTGGACCGAGCTCTCCGGCGAGGTCGAGCCCCTGCTGACGCTCGCGGGCCGGGTCAACGACCTCGTGATCGTCGACCGGCCCGACCCGAAGGTCCCGTTTACCGGCCGGGCGCTCGACACGGCCCTGTTCTCGGTAGGCCGGCCGACGCTGATGATCGGCGACACCGTACCCTATGACCTGCTCGACCACGTCGTGATCGCCTGGAACGGCAGCCTGGAGGCGACGCGCCTGATCGGGCAATCCATCGCGCTGCTGCACGAGGCCACGCGGGTCACGGTCGTGCATGCCAGGACCGAACGCTTCGACGAGACCCGGGCCGCCGACCTCTGCGGCTACCTGCAATGGCACGGCGTCGTGGCCGAGGCCGTCACCCTGCCAGTCCATGACGGGATCTCGGTCGGCGAGGCGATCCTGGCCGAAGCCAAGCGGCAGGGCGCCTCCATGCTGGCCCTGGGCGCCTACACCCACAGCCGGGTGCGCGAGTTCCTGCTCGGGGGCGTCACCCGGCATATGGTCGAGCACGCGCGCATTCCGGTCCTCATGGCCCACTGATCCATCGGGCATGCGAGGTGGCGCATGGCGGCGGGACCGCCGTGCTGCCCCTCACCGGCGCGGGTCGTGGCAGTAGCATGCGCGGGGGCGTCGCGTCGGGCGAGCCGGCTCCGGTGTTCGCGCGGGTGGCCGACGCGCTCGCTGCGACCATGGCGAGCGGCAGGAGGGCCGTGCGGACCATGGTTGCCTGCCCGATGACGCACATCAATGGCTCATCGGGCAGCAGATGGGCGCTCCGGCCAGCAGGTCCCGGGTGACGCCGCCGAAGACCCATTCGCGAAGCCTGCCGTGGCTGTCGGTGCCCGTCACTCCATCGCCTGATCCGCCGCTCCGGTTGCGGACAAATTGGGGGCTACAAGGGGACGTGCGCAGCCGAGCGCGCCATACCATCAACAGATTGGCCGGCGCTGCGCGTAGCCGGCGGTTCCTGGGGACCCGTCAAACACGCGAACCGGTTTTGCGGTATGCGGCCGAGCCGATGTCGAACGTGCACGGCTCGGGGTTAGACGGCCGGTTCCGTCCAAGGCCGTGTCAAAACGCGTTGATCGTGGACGCCAACGCCGATCATCAGGATGATGACGGCGGCGCGGTGAGCCGCTTCAGGCTCGAATGGCCGGGATGAGCCAGGTTGCGCCGAAGAGGCAGATCATCCGCTTCACGTTGTCGGCGAGGATCGCGAGGCTCATCTCGGTTCTCACGCCCTTGTGGCCCCTCGTCAGGAAAGGCGTAGTGCCTATCCAAGCTTTCAGCGTTCGATCGGCCAGGACCACGACCTCCCCCGCATCGAAGGCCTGCCTGCCCCGACCGCCCACCGGCACGAGCTGGGTCCGGTCGTGGCCCTCGTTGACGACGTCATGGGCTACGACGAGATGATGCTCGGGATCGACGGCGATCTCGACGTTGTAGCCGACGATGCCGATGCCGCGCCCGCTCGTCGCCATCGAGCGGGCGTCCGGTCCGGTGAGTGAGACCTGTCCGTCGTCCGCGGCCTCCACGGGCTCCTGCAACTCGCGCAGGAAGGCCATCTGTCGGCGCAGAGCGGCGATCTTCGCGCGGATGCGCTGCGTCCGTGCCTCGGGAACGTCGTTGCCGTCCCTGTCCGTCCGGTCCAGCGGCGCGGCCTTTTGCATGAGATAGGACCTTCGGCCCTCGACCCGACGCGGTCATGACGCGATACGGATTGCTTTCCCGCAAGCAGACATTCCACTGGCCTGATGCGGATCAAGCGAGCTGACCTGGCAGATCTCGGGACCTTCCTCGCCATCGCGCGCCATCGCAGCTTCCGGCGCGCGGGGCTGGAGCTGGGCGTCAGCGCCTCCGCGCTCAGCCACGCGCTCAAGGCGATGGAGGCGCGCCTCGGCGTCCGCCTCCTCAACCGCACCAGCCGCAGCGTCACACTCACTGCGGCAGGGGAAGATCTGCTGGCGTCGCTGGACGCGCCATTCGCGGCGATTGGCTCCGCGCTCGACGTGCTCAACCAGCACCGCGAACCAACGAAGGCGACCGGGCGGATCCGCCTCAACGTGCTCGAACATGCGAGCACGTTGCTGCTCGCCCCCGTACTGCCCCTATTTCACGAGCGCCACCCGAAGATCGAGATTGACGTGCGGGTGTCCAACGATCTGCTCGATGTCGTGGAGGCAGGAGCCGATGCAGGCATACGTTATGGTGGAACCGTCCCTCAGGACATGGTGGCCCAGCGCCTGTCTGCCGATCTGCGCTGGGTCGTGGTCGGCGCTCCAGCCTATCTCGATCTGCACGGTACGCCCGATCATCCGGGCGACCTCGCGGCTCATCGATGCTTGCGCATCCGCATTGGCGACGAGAGCCTCTACCAGTGGGAGTTCGAGAGGGCGGACGAGGCCATCGCGCTCGACGTCCCAGGCGCAGTGACGCTCGACAACACGCAGTTTGCCCTGTCGCTCGCGGCAGCAGGCGGCGGTCTTGCCTATCTCCCGGAGGCTTGTGTCGGAACCTCGGTTGCCCGCCGCGAGCTCCGCGTCGTCCTGGCGGAGTGGGCCCCTCTGGGACCCGGCTTCCATCTCTACTATCCCGGTCGTCGCCAACTGCCGACGGGACTGCGGCTCCTCATCGACCTGATCCGCGAGGCGAAGCCGCTCGGATTGTAGAGGCCGGCCCGTCCGACGATGAGCATCGCTCATCGTTCCGTTGAGGAACAAACGGCTGATCGGCGACCAGCGCAATGTCTACGTCTGGCCCATCGAGGTCAGCCGAGAGATCGAGACATGCGCCGTTTCACCGGGAAAGTTGCCTTCATCACGGGCGCGGCCAGCGGCATTGGCCGCGCCGCTGCCATTGCGTTCGCGCGGGAAGGCGCGCGGGTGGCGATCACCGACCGTACCGAGGCTGCGCTCGGTCAGTTCCGCGCCGAGATCGAAGCGGAGGGCGGCGAGGCGCTTGCGATCCGGTGCGACGTATCGGTGCCGGATGACGTCGAGGCAGCGGTCGCTAAAACCGTCGAGCGGTTTGGCCACGTCGACTGCGCCTTCAACAACGCCGGCGTTGAGAACAGGGCCGCTCCCGTCCACGAGATTGACCTCAACGAATGGGACCGCATCCTCGGCATCAACCTGCGCGGCACATTCGTGTGCATGAAGCACGAGATCGCGCAGATGCTGCGCCAGGGCAGCGGCGTGGTGGTCAACACCTCGTCCGGTGCCGGCATCAGGGGCGTAGCGGGCGGCGCGAGCTACGCCGCCTCCAAGCACGCCCTGATCGGCCTCACCAAGTCGGCCGCCTTGGATTATGCGAAGGCGAACATCCGGGTGAATGCCGTCCTTCCCGGGAACATCGAGACGCCAATGATGGATCGCTTCACCGGCGGCGACATGCAGAAGGCGATCGACCTTGAGCCGGTCGGACGGCTGGGCAAGCCCGAGGAGATCGCCGAGGCCGTCCTGTGGATGTGTTCGGATCTCGGTGCGTTCGTCACGGGCGCATCGATCTCGGTCGACGGTGGCTGGTCGCTCTGACGCGCGTTACTGGAACCGACGGAGGATGGATCGCATGGACATCAAGCGCGGTGGAAGTCAGCCCTCGGGCGCGGGGCCGTCTGAGTGGTTCACCGGCACGGTACGGATCGATCCGCTCCACAGCGCCCCTGAACCCGCCCGCGTCGCGATGGCGAGCGTGACCTTCGAGCCGGGCGCGCGGACGGCTTGGCACACGCACCCGCTCGGCCAGACGCTGATCGTCACGTTCGGACGCGGATGGGTTCAGCGTGAGGGCGGTCCGATCCAGGAAATCGCACCGGGCGATGTCGTCTGGTTCGAGCCAAACGAGAAGCATTGGCACGGGGCCACCGCGACCACGGCGATGACGCACATCGCAATCCAGGAGCGCCTCGACGGCCAAGCGGTGACTTGGATGGAGCAGGTCACTGAGGGACAGTATGCCGGGTCGTGAGCTTGAGCTGCGAGGTCCGCTTTCAGCGATATGACGCCGAGAGCGGACCAGCAGCTTTCCACCCCTCTGAGACACTCACGCGGGCCTGCGCGATGACCGAGGCTGTGGCTGGAAGCGGTTCGTCCGCTTCGGAGGACCCCGCCGCGCAAGCGGACGGGCGGCTTCCGACCAGAGCCTCCGTTCCTGAGCGAGCCAGTTGGTCCCAAAGCAACCGACGACGGCCACTCATCGATCCCGCCAAGCTTTGCTGATCTGATCCATCAGCGGCTTCGTCAGATAAGACAGCACCGTGCGGTCACCGGTCTTGAGAAAGGCGTCGACCGGCATGCCCGGCACGAGACGGATCTCGCCCAAGCGCGCGCGCTCGGCATCGGAGACCCGGATACGCGCCTTGTAGAAGCTCAGACCCGACTTCGGGTCCTGCGTCACGTCCGCCGCTACGCGATCCACGAGCCCGCTGATCTCCGGCGTTGTGCGCTGATTGAGCGCCGAGAAGCGCAGAGTCGCGAGCTGATCGATCTGCACGTGGTCAATATCCTTCGGGTCCACCCGCACTTCGACAGCGAGTTCGTCTGCCTCGGGGACAATCAGCATCGCGGGTTCGTTCGGGGTCACGAGGCCGCCCACCGTGTGCACCGTCATCTGATGTACGACGCCATCCTGTGGCGCCCGAAGATCGGTTCGCCGCAGCTGATCGAGGGCGGCCGTCCGCTTCTCCTCATATTCCGACCATTTGCTCCGAATGTCGGTCAGGTCCTTGCTCACCTCGTTCCGCATGTCCTCGTCGACCTGCATGATCTGCAGTTCGACCTCGTTGATCTTGCCCTTGGTCTGCGCGATCGAGGCGGCAAATCTGCCGCGGTCACCGTCGAGCCTCGCAGCTTCGCGCTCGAGGGACGTCAGGCGGGGAAGCTGGATCAGGTTCTTCAGCCAAAGCTCACGGATGCCCTTCAGTTCCTGGTCCACAGCGGAGACCTCCCGCGTCTTCGCGGCCATCTGATCGTTGATCCCGGCGATCTCCTGACTGAGCTGGGCGACGCGTTCGCGCAGCTGGGCCTTGCGGCCCTGCCGTGCCTTGCTGCGCGCCAGGAACAGGCGGGTCTCGCTGTCGATGAGGCGGGCGACCGCGTCGTCCGAGGACGCTCGGGCCTGGAGATCGGAGGGAAAGTTGAGGGCGATGTCGCCATCGCGCTCAGCCTCCTCGCGCGTCCGCTTGGCGGCGAGCGCATCCATCGCGCGGAGAACGGTGTCGAGGATCGCCCGTGGCTGCGTCTCGTCCAGCCGCACCAAGATGTCGCCGGCCCTGACGTGCTCGCCTTCGCGCACGCGCAACTCGCCGACGATCCCGCCGATCGGATGCTGGACCTTCTTCACGTCGCTCTCGACCACGAGCCTTCCGGACGCGATGACCGCGCCGCCGATCTGCGTGAAGCTCGCCCACCCGCCGACGCCGCCGACGAGCGTCGTAACCAACAGGGCGGTGAAGCGGACCTGTCGTCGGATCGCCGCCCGGGACGCATGACCGAGGGGCGGCGACGCGTGCTCTGGTGCGACGCGCATCGGAATGGCGGTGGGCATCCTGTCCCCTCCTGGGGTGTGAGGTGGGCACGACGTCCCGACGCGACGGGCGGGTGCGCGGCTGACCGGCGTTGCGGGTGTGGGGCGGTCTCGACTGGATGAGATGTTGTCGCACGCCCGTGCCGCGGGTCCGTGAGCAAGGTCACGCAGCGGATCGAGGTCGATCCCGGCAACGCGCTACGGCAGCGTCCCGACGAAGCGGTGCCCGATGACCACCCGGCCGCCGCGTACCACCTCGAAGGTCGCCTCGTAGGTCCCCGCGCGAAAGCCCTCGGCCGGACGCCGCCTCCCTGTGAAGACCAGAGATTGTGCGCGCGGATTGGCGAGGGGCGGCAACTGGTTCTCAACGAGGATCCGTCCGTCCGGACCGCGGACGACGAGACGTTGTACGTCGCCGGCCTCAAGGCTGATCGCCCGGACCCAGGCGACCAGTGTCTCGGCGCGAGCGCGGAGGGGACTGGCAGTCTCGGCCTCGACGGCGGCCATCGTCACCGGGCCGTCGGAGAAGCCGGAATTGAGGACCGACCCGGTCCGGTAGCGAAGGCTTGCACGGGCCGCTTCATCCCAGAGGCTCGCTTGGCGGCCGGGATGAGCTGAACCGTCGATCGCGAAGGGATCAACCGGCCGATCAGCGCGGCGAACGGTAAAATGGAGATGTGGAAACTCCGTTGCGCCGGAGAGGCCGACATGACCGATGACTTGGCCGGCCGCCACGGCTTGGCCGGGTCGCACCGTCACACTGCCCTGGGCCAGGTGGCAATATTGGGTCTCGTATGAACCCGCATGCGCGATGACGAGACCGTTTCCGCATTCGACGCCGGCCACCTTCGCCATCCCAGTCGCGCGAACCGAGACGTCGGGCGCGTCCGTACGGATTCGGAGTACCGTGCCGGCAGCTGCCGCCCGCACGGCTCCGAGCGGTCCGGCCGCGGCGACAGAGGAAGGAAGGCGAAAGTCCGTTCCGTCATGCCGATCGTAGGTCTGCGAACCGCCGGCGAAGTCGCGAGCCTCGGGACCGGGGTCACGATCTACATAGTACTGGACAAAGCAGGTTCGGCCCGGATCGCAGGCGAGCGGAAGCTGCAGTTGGAGAGAATCGGCACCTGCTCGCATCGACCACAGATTCGTCGCAAGGAGGCAGGCGAAGACGCGTGACGCTAGCATGATCGGCTCGCTTTCCAGGATTCCCAGCTTGATGTTCTCAGGCGCATCCGAGGCGGATTTCTCGGCATCGCCCGGGCGACGCGACGAAACATCCGGCGGCCTTGCCGCGCGACGAACTGCGGGCTTCGCGACTGCCAGGACCGGCCTGCTTGAGGCTCCCGCGGATCCAATTCGGTGGCAGCAGGTCACCATCTGCGGTGACGATCCAGGGTTGCCGATCGGGATGAGTCAGGACGGCAGCCGCCGCAGCGATCGCTTCGCGCAGGCTGTCGAACTGCTCGGGATGCCTTGAGAGGAAGCGGGCCGCTCCTTCGTGCCAGACTTTGAGGGACGCGGGACGTTCGAGGATTTCGACTTCCATCGCTCGGGTTCCTTGTGCGGTGGCGGCACGCGGCCTCTCGAGGGGATCCGGCGGCCTCAGGTGCAGTTCACCTGCTCCTGTTCTGGCCCTGAATGTTCCACCCTCCCGGATCGGCGACTGTGAGCGAGATCACCGATCCGGTGCGTCGGACAGGCGCCGGGACGCGCGCATCCGGCGGTGACGGTCAGACCGGTTCGGCGGGCAGGCCGCCCTCACCGCCAGGGAGGATCGGAACTCCCGTGCGGAGCGACGGCCGATTCGCCAGGCCGACCGGATCGCGCAGCCGCCTGCCGTTGCTGGCGGCCGGGATCGGGGTTCCTCGTCCGCACAGCCCCGCAGAGCCGCGACACATCGGTCGCGGGAGACCGGCGGAGCCGACGTGATCCCGATCACAGTCCGCCGCGGGACTGCCGGCTCATATCGGTCTCAAGAAACGCAGCTGACGCGAGCCCGTCGCCACGATGAGGTCGCCGAAGCCTTCCCGAGGAGACGGATCATGTTCGAATTCCTGAAGAAGAGACTCCAGGCTCAGTCGTCCAAGCGGGTCACCGAAGTGGGCTGGACCATCACCGATACCAAGGCGGCCCTCATCTGGGACGACCCGGAGCCGTTTCGGCGAGACCTCGGCCGGCCAGCGTCGGCCAAATCAGTCCAAGGCTGCCCGGCAGCGGTCGATTTCGATGCCCGTCACATCGTGATCCGATGCCCCGTCGACCTCCATCTGCGCATCAACCTGGAGGAGGGCCGTGCCCCGGTCCTGGAGAATGTCGACGGCGCCCGCAGCACGATCCGCCCCAAGCACATCGGCCAGATGGTGAGCATCGTGAGCCCGGCCGAGTGGCGCCACCCAAAGCGGCCCATCCTGCAGATCATCACGCCCTACCTCTTCCTCTCGGACGAGGTTGCCTACATCAACCAACTGCCGCCGTTTCTCGACTATCAAGCCGACCCACTTCCAGGGACGCTGATCAGCGGCCGCTTCCCGGTCCACATCTGGCCGCGTCCTTTGATGTGGGCCTTCGAGTGGCACGATACGTCGAAGAACCTGATCCTGCGCCGCGGCCAGCCCTGGTTCTACGTACGCTTCGACACACTTGATCCCTCGAAGGCGACGCGCCTCGTGGAGGCGGAGATCACGCCGCAGGTGCAGCGCTACATCGACGATATCAGCGGCGTCACGAATTACGTGAATCGCACCTACGCGCTGTTCGAGAGGGCCAAGAAACGCCGGCCCGAGCAATTGCTCGTTCGGCGCGCGGACCGGAAGGCGACGCGTTCAGCCGCCAAGTGCCCGATGGCCGCTTGAGCACAGCTGGATGAGGCTGGTCAGGCGCACACGTTGTCCGGCCCAGCACGCTCGAACGCTCCCTGTGTGAGCCTGCTCGCGGCTTCTCGGCCCTGTCGATTGCAGATTTAGCCATCCGGGCCCGGCTGGCCGCTCGCTCTCGGAATCTCCGGCCCGGGGCCTTGCCGGGCTTCTTCGGCCAAACGATCCAGCAGAGGGATGATGTGCGATGAAACCGGCTTCCGTCGAACTCGGCGCGGCACTGTCGAGCTGCCGCTCGGCCCTGGCCAGCCTCATCGTCACCAGCGGCCTCCTCAACATCCTGTATCTGACAGCCTCGTTCTTCATGTTGCTGATCTCTGACCGTATTCTCCCGAGCCGGTCGGTGCCGTCCCTCATCGGTCTCGTCCTCCTGGCTCTGATGCTCTACGCGTTCCAGAGCGCCCTCGAGGCGCTCAGGGGCCGCATCCTGAGCCGGATCGGTGCCGTCCTCGATGAATGCCTCAGCCCCCGCGTCTTCGACGCGCTCGTGCGCGGTCCTCTGGAGAGCGGGGCCGCCACCAACAGCCAGATGCCGCTGCGGGATCTCGATCAGGTGCGCGGCTTCCTCGGAGGCTCGGCACCAACGGCACTCTGCGACCTGCCCTGGATGCCGCTCTACTTCATCATCTGCTTCCTGTTTCATCCCCTGATCGGCTTCGCCACCGTCTCGGGAGCGCTCCTCCTCGTCGTGATCACCCTCGTCGCGGACCGCCTCACGCGCGGCCCGTCGAAAGTCGCGACCGAGCACGGGCAGCGCCGGAGCAGCGTGACGGAGGCCAGTTGCCGCAACGCCGATGTCCTGATCGCCATGGGCATGCAGGGCCACTTCGCGGCCCGGTGGCACGATGCCCACTCCCAATACCTCCTGGCGCAGCAGCGCATGAGTGACGTCGCGGGCGCTTCGAGCGCTGTCTCGAAGGCGGCCCGTATGGCGCTGCAGTCGGGTGTCCTGGCGCTCGGCGCCTATCTGGTGATCCGCGGCCAGAGTTCGCCCGGCATCATCATCGCCTCGTCGATCCTGCTCGGCCGCGCCTTGGCGCCGCTCGATGCGACGATCGCGAACTGGAAAGGTGTCATCGCCGCGCAGCAGAGCTGGAGCCGGCTCGGCGACACGATCACCAAGGCGTCGGCTGCGCGGCCCGTCTCCATCCTGCCGGCGCCCATGCAGGTGCTCAAGGTGGAGGGCGTGAGTGTCGCCCCCCCCGGCAGCACGCGCCTCACGGTGAAGGAGGTGCGGTTCAGCCTGAAGGCGGGGCAGGCGCTCGCCGTCACCGGGCCGAGCGGATCTGGCAAGTCGACCCTGGTCCGAGCGCTCGTCGGCATCCTTCCTCTGGCCCGAGGAACGGTCTGGCTCGACACCGTGCCGATCTCCCAGTGGCAGGCCGCGGATTTCGGACGCCACGTCGGATACCTTCCGCAGGAGGTCTCGCTCTTCGCCGGCACGGTGGCGGAGAACATCGCCCGCTTCGCGCCCCACGCGGACCGCGCTGAAATCGAAGAGGCCGCGCGACAGGCGGGGGTCCACCAGCTGATCGAAAGTCTGCCGGAGGGCTATGAAACGGTTCTGGGCGACGGCGGTACGGGCCTGTCTGGCGGCCAGCGGCAGCGCATCGGCCTCGCCCGCGCCCTGTTCGGCTCGCCTTTCCTCCTCGTCCTCGATGAACCGAACGCCAACCTCGACGGCGAGGGAGACGCCGCCTTGACCCGAGCGATTCTCAGCGTCCGGGCCCGCGGCGGCATCGTCATCATCGTGGCCCACCGGATGAGTGCACTGACTGCTGTCGACCTGATGCTGACGATCGAGGCCGGCCAGGTTACGGCTTTCGGGACCAAGGACGAGGTGCTCCGCAAGATTCGGGGGCAGTCAGGCGGCGAGGTGAAGAGCGCGCGGGCCGATACCGGTCCCGGCCGCACGGCGGCGCACCATCCGCCGATGCACATCGTGAAGGAGAGCGCCTGACATCGTCCGGCGACGAGGCGGGGATGCGGCTAGGGCGCGGTGGAAGGCCCTCTGAGCGGGCGGTCCGGTCATCCGGGCCGCCCGCGCCTTTCTGGAGAGGGCACGGTCGGGAGGGCGGCCGTGGCGCCCGCCCCGGCTGCGCGCAGCCCGCGCCCTGCTGTCAATCGGCGGCGCCGGCCAAGCCACGCGGCGGCCGTGGCATCGGGCCATGCGTGATGGCGACCTGCTTCGAACCGGCGGTCGGACGCTCGTCCCCGAGGCGACGCCGCCTTTCGACATGCCGGGCTGCCTCCGGGCCGATCCCCAGCTCCGATCAGGACCCGTCCTGAATGGAAAACGGGACGGGCGGGCAAGGCTACGGAACGGGAAGACGACCCGAATTGCGGGTCCGGAGAGATTGTCATGTCCGCCGCGCCAGAAGGCTTCCGAGGCGAGGGCGAGTGGGTCGGTTCGGGCCGGCAGCGGAGCGGACTACCAAGATACTGGCGCATCGGCCGAGCGGCAGGCGCAACGAGAAACACGCGTTTAACCGAAGCTTTATCGCAACTCTCGTGAAAGTTTCGATAGACGGTCGATACTGAGCCGAGACATCGGGCGCGGTTCCGGAGCGAAGTGGAGGTTGGCTGAAGAGTGATCTGGCGCCGGCTTCTTCAGGCGTTATGTTTTGTATTTCTCACAACAAATGTAAAATTGACAATAAATAAACAACGCATTCTATCGGCCAAAGTCTCGCCACGATGCAGTTTTCTGATGTAATATTGCAGTCGAGGACGATTTGATTGAAGTAGAAGTTCATATCCGGTGCCAGGACTTAGGCAGACGGGGTGAGGCGACGACGGCGATGCATGGCTCTCTTGCGGTGATCGTGCGGCGCGACATGCATCAACTGGGCGTCCGTCGACCGGACTGATGGAAAGAGCTCCTCTGAGCGGCGCTGAAGGCGGGGCACCCGGATGGTACCGGCGGCAAGAGGCCGAGGCTCCTTCCGGCGACACGCTTGTGGGCCAGGGGTGATCCTCCGCTCAGTCACCGTGCGGTCCATTGTGATCTTCATCACGGTATCCGCCCCGACATCATCATAAAACAAAGTGGACTTCGACGGGGAACCCTCCGGATCAAGTCTCACATATCGCAGAAAAAACTGTGCGATCCATAGAGAAACCGTTGGGCGGCGAGGCACCGTCCCACAATTGATGGAGTAACGGACATGGCTAAGATCTTCGGAACCCCTGGCAACGACACCATCTACGGTGGCGATGGCAACGACACCATCTACGGTGGCGGTGGAAACGACACCATCTACGGTGGCGGTGGAAACGACACCCTCTACGGCGGGGCCGGCAACGACCACCTCTATGGCGGCAAGGGTGACGACACCGTCTACGGCGGCAAGGGCAACGACACCATCCACGGCGGGGCCGGCAATGACCACCTCTACGGCGGCAAGGGTGACGACACCGTCTACGGCGGCAAGGGCAACGACACCATCCACGGCGGGGCCGGCAACGACCACCTCTACGGCGGCAAGGGTGACGACACCGTCTACGGCGGCAAGGGCAACGACACCATCCACGGCGGGGCCGGCAATGACCACCTCAACGGCGGCAAGGGTGACGACACCGTCTACGGTGGCAAGGGCAACGACACCATCCACGGCGGGGCCGGCAACGACCACCTCTACGGCGGCAAGGGTGACG
>NZ_NPKS01000028.1:0-97959 GCF_008329595.1 Methylobacterium sp. P1-11 | reverse complement strand
ATCCGGCCTCCGAAGGGGCCGCTTCCGCGAGGAGGCGGCCCCTTCGCCGTTGCGGCCATCCCTGATGCGCCAGGAGTGCGGGAGGACCGGATGAGGACCCCACCAGGACCGCGCGCCCATACCATGGACGAAGGCCGCTGCCGGCCGTGACGGTCGCACCGATCACGGGGATCGCCGACGTGGAGACGACCGGGGCGTGGGCGACCCGGCTCGCCTGAACCGGCTCAGTAGCCCTTCCAGAGGCCGGGGGTGGCGAGTTCGAGCAGGTGCCCGTCCGGATCGCGGAAGTAGACGCTGATACCGCCCCTCGGCCAACGCGTGCGCCCCTCGATGGCCACGCCGGAAGCCGCGAGATGATCCTCCCAGGGCGCGAGGGCATCGGCGTCGATCGCGAACGCGATATGGGCCGGACCGCGTCCGTCATGGGGCGGGATGAGGCCGCCCGGCGTCTCGATCGGCTGCAGGGATCCGCCTTCCGGAAACAGCAGGAGGACGCCGCGGCTGCCGACGTCGAAGGCACGCATGCGGAAGTCGGAGTAGAGGCAGGACAACCCCATCGTGTCGCAATAGAAGGCTTCCGCGCGGACGAGATCCGCGACGTACAGCGCCGTCTCCAGGATGGCGTTGAGCTTGGGCACGGCGATCTCCGGTCGACGGTGCGGGTCTCACGGTCCGCCGGCAACGGCGCCCGCGATCACCATCAGCAGGGCCTCGAGGTCGATCCGTCCCGTGATCCGCACGTAGCCGGGCTCCGACAGGTCCACCTGCGGCGCGGGATCCTCCGCCTCGGCCTGACGCTTCAGCTCTGCCACGATGGCGTCCCGCAAGGCGTTGTCCAGGTTCATGGTTCCGGCTCCCGGTCCTCGACGCGCCCGGCAGCCGGGCCCCGATCCGGTGCGGATCGGCCCCGTGCCGGACGATGGCTGCACCAGGGCCAACCGTCCGGTCCGGACCCGGTTCGCGACCGGACCGGGTTCAGGCCGCCGAGGGGCGCGGCGCGCCCTGATCGGGCCGCGGGGCCCGGCCCGGCACGAGCGATAGGCCAGCGGAGAGCAGCGCGAAGATCACCAGGGGCACGAGGCTCAAGGTGAAGCTGCCGGTCCCGTCCTTGATCGCGCCGATCAGGTAGGGGCCGAGGAAGCCGCCGAGATTCCCGACCGCGTTGATGGCCGCGATACTCGCCGCCGCCGTCGCCGGCGGCATCTGCTCGGTCGCGAGCGCCCAGAACGGGCCCTTGAGCATGTAGACGCCGACCGCCGCGATCGTCAGAGCCGCCACGACCGGACCGAGCCCCGAGAGGACTGTCCCGCCCGCGAGCCCGAGCGCCAGGACGATGAACGAGAGCGCGAGGTGCCAGCGTCTCTCGGCGGTCCGGTCGCTGTGCCGGCCCCAGAGGACCATGGCCACCGACGCGAAACCGTACGGGATGCTGTTCAGGAGCCCGGTCTCGATATTGCCGAGGCCGAAGCTCTTGACGATCTGCGGTGTCCAGAACGACAGCCCGTAGCTGCTCGCCGTCGAGCCGAAATAGATGGCCGCGAACAGCGCCAGCCGCCGGTCGCGCAGGATCTCCCACAGCGGCGGCTTCGCCGCCTGGCCGCGCCTCGCGTTGCGCGCCGCCTCGGCCTGGAGCTGTCGCTGCAGCCAGTCCCGCTCGGCCGCCGGCAGCCAAGCCGCGTCCCGCGGGCCGTCCGGCAGCAGCCACAGGACCGCGACGGCCAGGAGCACCGCCGGCAGGCCCTCGAGGATGAACAGCCATTGCCAGCCGGCGAGCCCCAGCCCCGTCACGTTGAGCAGCGCGCCGGAGATCGGCGAGCCGAGGAACGACGAGATCGGAATCGAGATCATGAAGATCCCGATGATCCGCGCCCGGTAGGCGGAGGGGAACCAGTAGGTGAGGTAGAGGATTACGCCGGGGAAGAAGCCCGCCTCCGCGAGCCCCAGCAGGAAGCGCAGAGCGACGAACGACCACGGCCCCTGCACTAGGGCCATGGCGGCGGAGATCAGCCCCCAGGTCGCCATGATCCGGGCGATCCACAGGCGCGCCCCGAAGCGCTCCAGCATCAGGTTGCTGGGGATTTCCATCAGGAAATAGCCGAGGAAGAAGATCCCGGCGCCCCAGCCGAAGACGGTCGCGGACAGGCCGACATCATGGTTCATCTGGATCGCCGCGAAGCCGACATTCACGCGGTCCAGGAAGGAGACGAAGTAGGCGAGGATCAGGAACGGCACGAGCCGCCAGCTGATCCTGCGTATCGCCGAGCGTTCCAGGGCAGCCTCGTCCGGGGAGCCTGTCATCGGGCCTATCCTCGTCGCGCGTCGTGGGATCGGGATCGATCCGGGTCAGCGATCCAGGTCGTGGCCGGCCTCACACGGACGGATAGCGCCGATCGCCGCCACACGGACGGGGGGGTACGCAGGCCATCTCGGGCTTCCTCGCGGGCCGGTCATCTCTGCGGTGACCTGTGCGGACCCTGCTTAACCCGTTCCCGATGCGGCTGGGAAGCGCTCGCGACGCGTAGAAGCATCGGATCCGTTGAGCATGAGGGCGTATTCGTAAGCCGCAATGCCGTTGAAGATCGCCCGGCTGGGCCTTGCCGGCCTCCTGCAACGCTATCGGTTGGCCCTCGTCTTTGGGCGCAGCGCAGAAACCCAGGGCGTCACGCCGCTGGATCGCTGCGCCACGTCCGCAAAGATCGGGAGGCGGGCGGCGCTCGACCGCCCGCACCGCCTTCAGCCCTTCTTGACGTTCCAGAACACCGGCACGCCGTTGAGCACGCCCGTCAGGGACGGCTTGAACGAGGTCTGGTTGAAGTATTGCCCGAGGGGCAGGTAGGGCAGATCGGTGAAGGCCTGCTGCTGAAGGGTCCCCGCGAGCTGTTTGCGCGCGGCGGCGTCGGGCGCATCCAGCCACTGATCCCGCAACGCCTCGATCTTCTCGCTGGTCGGCCAGCCGACCGCGGCGCTCTGGCCCGTCCCGCGCAGGAAGGCGCTGACCGCCGGGTTGGCCTGATCGAGCCCGGCCCAGAAGGTGCAGAAGGCGCTCCAGCCGCCCTGGGCGACCGGATCCTTCTTGGCGCGCCGCTGCACCACCGAGCCCCAATCCATGACCTGATAATCGACGTTGAAGCCGGCGCGCGTGAGCATGTCGGCCGCCACGTCGGCCAGCGCCTTCAGGCTCGGGAAGTCCGAGGCGCCCATCAGCACCACCTTCTCGCCCTTGTAGCCCGCCGCCGCCAGCGCCTTCTTGGCGCCCTCGTAATCGCGCTTGCTCGTCAGGACGTCGAGGCCGACATCGCTGGCCATCGGCAGTCCGGGGCAGAAGAAGCCGGTCGGCACGTGGATCAGCTTCGGGTCGGTGCCGGTCACCGCCTGCATGAAGTCGGTCTGGTCGACGACCTTCAGCAGCACCTGGCGGATCGCCGGATTGTCGAAGGGCGGCTGGAGCTGGTTCATCCGCAGGCAGCCGATGAGGCCGGTCGGGTCGGTGATCCGCGTCGTCAGCCCGCGGAGGGTGGGCACGAGGTCGGCCGGCGGCTGCTCCCACCAATCCATCTCGCCCGTCTGCATGGCCGAGGCGGCGGTGGCCTGATCGGGGATGACGTTCCACTCGATCCGATCGACGAAGACGCGCTTCGGACCCGAGGTCCATTGCGGCTCGCCGCCCTCGCGGGGGACGTAGCCGGCAAAGCGCTCGTAGACCACCCGGGCGCCGACCACGCGCTCGTCCGCCTTGAAGCGGAACGGGCCGCTGCCGACCATCTCGGTCACCTGCGTGAACGGGTCTGTCTTGGCGAGCCGCTCCGGCATGATGGCGCAGATCGAGGAGCCGATCTTGCCGAGCGCGTCCGGCAGGAGCGGGAAGGGTTTCTTCAGCCGGAACTGGATCGTCCGGTCGTCGGGAGCCGAGAGGTCGTCCGTGTAGGCCATGAGCGTCTGGCCCATTGCGTCGCGCTTGCCCCAGCGGGCGATGCTCGCCACGCAGTCGCGGGCCAGCACGGGGCTGCCGTCGTGGAAGGTCAGCCCGGGCCGCAGGGTGAGCCGCCACAGCGTCCCGTCAGTCTCCACCGTGTGGCCCGCCACCATCTGCGGCTGGGCGGCGTAGCTGGCGTCGGTGCCGTAGAGCGTGTCGAACACGGCGAGCCCGTGGTTCCGGGTGACGTAGGCGGTCGTCCAGATCGGATCGAGCACCGTCAGATCGGCCTGTGGGATGAACTTGAGCGTCCGGGCGGCGCTGCCCTGTGCCAGGGCTGGAGCCGCGAGTGCGGCGCCCGACAGGGCCATGAAGGATCGTCTGTTCAGCATGCCGACTCGCCCAAGCGTTGCAATCCGGCGGAGGTTAGCACGTGGCGGGCCAAGGGCATCACGCGCGCGCTTGGCATTTTCGGTCCGCCAGCCCCGCAGGCCACGACCGTCGCCTTGAGCGATCCGGCGCTGAAGGCCCGGGCGGATGCGCTGCTGTCGGCCCCGGGGCGGCTGGCATGGCCGCAGGGCGTGGAGCGGCGATGGCGTCTGACCTGAAGGCAGACCCATCCGTACCGACGCGTTCGCAAAGCACTGAAATCGAGCAATCAATTCCGGGCGCTCTTGCTTGAAAAGCGGGCACGAACAAGCTTTCGTCAAGATAACGACTCTATTAGCGGCGAGCAGGCGCGAGGACGCGGGATGTCGAGGCCGCCATGCAGCCCGCTCCTCATCCGCACGCCGTTGCCGTCCGATGTCCGCCGGGGCTCGGAGTTCCAGGATTGCCGTCATGAACTTCACCGTCACCGCACGCCTGTCCGCGCGCCGGATCGCCTACCAGCACGCCTCGGTTCTGACCGCCCTCGATCAGGGCATGAGCCTGATCGCGGCCGGCATGGCCGAGGTGACGATCACGGACGGTAGCGGCCAGGCCCGGACACCAGCCGCACTGTACCAATCCCTCTTCGGGGCATCCCGTCCCGCGTCGCTGCAGTGCTGGCCGGCCGCCGCGCAGGCGCAGGCCGCCTGATCGGGACAGATCCGGTGCTGCGCCGCCTCTTCCGCACAGTGGAAGGGGCCCGCCGCGTCAGTCCGGCCCGGATGCGCCCATCTTCCAGCAGAGCGCAACGCCTTCGGGGGCGGCCTCTGGCAAACACGACTTCCGCTCCCGGGCTCATTGCCTGGATAGGACGGCAGCCGATCTCAACTACAAAGAAATCTGACCAGTACGGGTCCGTCTTTCTGGACAACGGCCGAGATCAGGCTTAACCTCAGTGTGTTCGTGCCGCCGAAGTGCGGGTTCGAATGCTTCCAAGGATCAACTTACATGAAGCGCCGTAGCGCGCGACCGTTCATGGTCGAAGTCAAGCAGACTCGTTCGGCCCGCACATCGCTGACTGCCACCACGGCGCGCCAGCGCCCGGACAAGAGCCTCTGGCCGGAACTCGCCCAGGCCGCGATGGAGCCGCCCGCGCCCGCCCCTCAAGCGGCGCCGGCTCCGCGTCCGGAGCGGAAGGCGCCGGACGCACCGGTCCGCCGGGTCCTGCCGAGCCTCGTCCCGATGTTCGAGATCCCGGCCGAGCCGGCCACGGAAGCCGCGACTGAAGCGGTGACCGCGCCAGCGGCCGAGACCGCTCCCCGAGTGCGGCGTGTGCGCAGCGCGCGGGTCGCCGCGGCCGGACAGGACCTCGCCCCTCGGGTGCAGACGGCAAAGCCGCATCAGGCCGCACAACCGACTCCGCCCGTCGACGAGGCGCCGCCCGCCTGCGCCGCGCCGGCCGCGTCCGGTCGGGGTCCGTCGTCGCGGCCGACGGCCGGGCGGCGGGCGAACGAATTGCGGCTCGGGGAACGCTGGAAGCGGCGCCTACCGCATTTCCTGCGCTGATCGGGCCCGTTCGGGCTGCGCCGTCAGGCGAAGAACGGCCTGAAGTTCTCGAGCCATCCGCGCAGCCAGGCTTCGCAGCCCTGCTTGGCGCCCTCGGCATCCTGGCCGTGGCCCCAGATGTCCTCGGTCAGCGGGCTCCACCAAGTCCAGAATCGGCTCGATCCGTCGTACGCGCAGATCCCAACGACGACCACCCCGACCCGCCCGACAAAGCGCGGAAGTGGAACGCCGGCGGTCTCGTCCTGCGTCCAGGTGATCAGGCTCCGGGGCATCCCTCTAGAACGGCGACCGCCTCCGGATGTTCAACCGAGCAACTTCGCGCGGCGCGGCGCGGGCTTACGCCGCCTGCCGCTCCGGCACCGGTCCCGCGGCCAACCGCGAGTTGCGGTAGCGCGCATCGTCGGTGACCTCGCGCTCGACCCACGGGGGCAGCACCACCGGTTGGTCCTCGCGCTCCAGCTCGATCTCGGCCAGGATCAGACCCGTGAGGTCGCCGCCGAATACGTCGACGTCCCACACCGCCCCGGCATGCGCGACCCGGAAGCGGGTCTTCTCCAGCCGCCGACCGGGCGGCACCGTTGCGAGGAGGGCGGCGCCGTCCTCCGGCGCGATGGCGAACTCGATCTCGTCCCGGCAGGCGCCGCGACGCGGGCTCTTCCACGTGATGAGCGTGCGCTCCCCGGCGCGGCGAATCCGGATCGTGTTGGCCGCGTCGGTGAAGAGATAGCCCTGAACGAAGTGCGTTCCCGCCCGGCACAGCGCCAGAACCGACGGGTCCGCAATGAACTTGCGCTCGATCTCGACAGCCATGCCGCGCCTCGTGGACGTTTGACGCGCAAGCCTTCGCGGACAAGCCGGCCCGAGACAAGCCGGCTGGCGGGGATGAGCACAGCGTTACAGACATGGCTCGGTGCCGATGCACCCGGGATGCATCGGGATCGTGTTAAACTTATGTAAAAGCGCGAGGAACCTATCGCTTGCACAAACATCATCAGACATCGCAGCCCCCCCGCCCCAGAGGTCGGCACTGAAGACGGCATCCAAACGGCCAAATTTGAAGAAGCTGCTCCGGAGGGCGCATGTCAAACCGCTCAAGCAGGTGGCGGCCCTGCCGTTTCGCGTCGGCTCGGACGGTCGGATCGAGGTTCTGCTGATCACCTCGCGGGATACGGGCCGCTGGATCATCCCGAAGGGCTGGCCGATGACCGGCCGCAAGGCCCATCAGGCCGCCGCACGGGAGGCCTTCGAGGAGGCCGGGCTCGAAGGACAGATCGCCGCGAGCCCGGTCGGCCGGTACCAGTACCAGAAGCGGTTCGATCACGGCCGTGCCTTTCCCTGCATGGTCCGCGTCTACCCGCTGCGGGTCGAGGCCCAGCACGCGCGCTGGCCGGAGCAGGATCAGCGCACGCTGCAATGGTTCCCGCCCGAGGAGGCGGCGCGCCTCGTCCATGAGGACGAACTCCAGGAACTCCTGGCTGGCTTCGAGGCGCGGCCGGTCGACGAGCGCGGCTGAAGGCCGGCGCCTCTGGCCCATCACCACGACCCGAAAGACAACCCTAGATCGATAGCCTGGCCGTCAAGGGTCGGCGCGCGCGTTCGCTCGCCTGACCGCGGAACACACCGGCCGGGCGGTCGCTCCGGCGGCCTGAGCGTCGACTTGGTGGCGGCGCCCGAATCCGGGACGGATGCGGAGCCCCTGGACCGCGCCTCGCCTCGAGCGAGGGCCAAGGCCCGCGATGCGTTCTCGATCTTCACCCCACCATGGACGAGGTGGCCGAGGCGCGACGGGTGCTCGAGCGCGACCGGCACCGCGCCCGCGACGACGAAGCCCCGAGCCTGCACGACCAGCCGCAGGTGGACCGCCACAGGGGGTCTCCGCGTCGGGTCCGAGGCGCTGCTGCGCGGGACGCGCCCGGTTCACGGCGGCATTCTGCCGGCCATCTTCGGGTCATTCGCCGAGGAGACCGGCCTGATCGCGGCGGAACTCTGGCATCCGGATCCGCATGGATGCCTTCACCTGAGCGGAACCGCCGGCTCCCCGGCCGGGAACCCACCGGATCCCCGCGACGTTGGCCCGACAGTTTGGATCTTTTCTAAGGTCCAAGCCCTCCGTTCCCTGCCGGGACGGCCCACGGGCCGCTGGCCTCACAGGAGCCTGACCATGAACGCCAAGTGCGAGACCTGCCGGTTCTTCGACGAGCACAAGGGCAACGGCGCCGTCGCGCAGAACGATGCCGGCCTGTGCCGCTTCAACCCGCCGGTCAGCCAGCCGGCACCCGAGTCCAAGGGTCTCTGGCCGGTGGTCGCCGCTCAGGACTGGTGCGGCCACTACACCCCCGAGATGACGGCGGCCGAGTAAGAATTTCCGCAGCGCGGACGATCGGGGCCGGCCTTCGGGTCGGCCCTTTCGTTTGGGAGCGCCACGCGACCGGGACTCCAGCGCGGCTCTTGAACCCATAGCCGCATCCCCCCTGACCAACGCGGGCCCGGGCACTACCTTGGAGCTGATCCAGGGTGTCGGTGTTTGCCCGAAGCCCCCGCCCTCGCGCCGGCACGCGTCGACCGCCGCGCCGGGCTCGGAGACCGAGATGCTCCGTCCCGCCTTTGTAAACTGAACCGGAGAGAGACTTGATGGTGGGAGCTGCCGCCGCACCCAGGGACCCGGGTGCCAGAACCGCACGGACCGATGCACCGGTTCTCGTCACGGTCACGTTCACAGTTAACGGCGAGCGGCGCACGCTCGAACTCGACACCCGCACCAGCCTGCTCGATGCCGCGCGCGAGCACCTGCACCTCACCGGATCCAAGAAGGGCTGCGACCACGGCCAGTGCGGCGCCTGCACGATGATCGTCGACGGCCGGCGCATCAATGCCTGCCTGACGCTGGCGATCATGCACCAGGGCGCCGAGATCACCACCATCGAGGGGCTCGGCCAGCCGGACAACCTGCACCCGATGCAGGCGGCCTTCATCCGGCACGACGGCTACCAGTGCGGCTACTGCACGCCGGGCCAGATCTGCTCGGGGGTCGCGGTGCTGGAGGAGATCAAGTCCGGCATCCCGAGCCACGTCACCGCGGATCTCGGCGCCGCCCCCCAGGTGACCGAGGCGGAGATCCGCGAGCGCATGAGCGGCAACATCTGCCGCTGCGGCGCCTATTCCAACATCGTCGAGGCGATGACCGAGGTCGCGGGAGCGCGGGCATGAAGTCCTTCACCTACGAGCGCCCCAGCTCGCCCGCCGAGGCGGCCGCCGCCGTCGCGGCCATGCCGGACGCCAAGTTCATCGCCGGCGGCACCAACCTGCTCGACCTGATGAAGCTGCAGATCGAGACGCCACGCCACCTCGTGGACGTGAACGGGCTGGGCCTCGACACGGTCGAGCCGACCGAGGAGGGCGGCCTGCGCGTCGGTGCGCTGGTGCGCAACACCGACCTTGCCGCCCATCCGCGGGTGCGCAAGGATTACGGGGTTCTCGCCCGAGCGCTCCTCGCGGGCGCCTCCGGGCAGCTGCGCAACAAGGCGACCACCGCCGGCAACCTGCTCCAGCGGACCCGCTGCCCGTATTTCTACGACACCGCCCAGGCCTGCAATAAGCGCCGGCCGGGCTCCGGTTGCGCGGCGCTCGACGGCGTGAACCGGTCGCTTGCGGTGATCGGTGGCAGCGAGGCCTGCATCGCCACGCATCCGGGCGACATGGCGGTGGCCATGCGGGTGCTCGACGCGACGGTCGAGACGGTCGACGCCTCCGGCACCGCGCGCCGGATCCCGATCGCCGCATTTCACCGCCTGCCCGGCGACGCGCCCGAACGCGACACCAACCTCGAGCCCGGCGAGCTGATCACCGCGGTGACGCTGCCGAAGCCGGTGGCCGGCACGCACATCTACCGCAAGGTCCGCGACCGCGCCTCCTACGCCTACGCGCTGGTCTCGGTGGCCGCCATCTTGGCCAGGGACGGCACCGGCCACGTCGCCTTCGGCGGCGTCGCCCACAAGCCCTGGCGGGTCGAGACCGCCGAGGCCGATCTCCCGAAGGGCGCCAAAGCGGTGACCGATCAGGTCTTCGCCGACGCCAAGCCGACGCCCGAGAATGCGTTCAAGCTGAAGCTCGCCGAGCGGACCCTCTCCGCGGCGCTCAACCAAGCGAGGGCCTGAGCCATGAAGTTCGACTCCCCCGCGGGCCTGAATCCGATCGACCGCCTCAAGGTCGTGGGCCAGCCCACCGACCGCATCGACGGCAAGTACAAGACGACCGGCACCGCGCCCTATGCCTACGAGCGCCACGACGTGGCTCCTGACGCCGCCTACGGCTACGTGATCGGCTCGGCCATCGCCAAGGGGCGCGTGCGCCGCATCGATACCGCGGCGGCTCAGGCTGCCCCCGGCGTCATCGCGATCGTCACGACCCTCGACACGCCCCGGATCGAGCGCGGCGTCATGAATGTCGCCTACCTGTTCGGGGGCGACGTGATCCAGCACTACCATCAGGCGATCGCCGTCGTGGTGGCCGAGACCTTCGAGCAGGCGCGGGCGGCCTCCTTCCTGGTCAAGGTCGATTACGCCCCCGAGGCCGGCGCATTCGACCTCACTGAAGCGGCGAAATCGGCCGAGCCGGTCCCGGCCGATAGCGGCGAGGGCAGCGGCGGGAACGGCGAGGAGCGCGTCGGCGATTTCGAGGGCGCCTTCGCGCAGGCCCCCGTGACCCTCGACGCGACCTACACGACCGCCGACGAGAGCCACGCGATGATGGAACCGCACGCCACCACGGCGGCCTGGCACGGCGACAAGGTCACGCTCTGGACCTCCAACCAGATGATCGGCTGGGGCCACGGCAGCCTCGCCAAGATGCTCGGCCTGCCGAAGGACAAGGTCCGGCTCGACGCGCCCTATGTCGGCGGCGGCTTCGGCGGCAAGCTATTCGTGCGCGCCGACGCGGTGCTGGCGGCGCTGGCCGCGAAGGCCACCGGGCGGCCCGTGAAGG
Source organism: Methylobacterium sp. P1-11 (assembly GCF_008329595.1). NCBI lineage: Bacteria > Pseudomonadati > Pseudomonadota > Alphaproteobacteria > Hyphomicrobiales > Methylobacteriaceae > Methylobacterium > Methylobacterium sp. P1-11. The sequence continues at coordinate 87,131 of NZ_NPKS01000028.1, read as the reverse complement.
TGGCGCTGACGCGCCCGCTGATCGCCAACAACACCACGCACCGCCCGGCCACGATCCAGCGGGTCCGAATCGGCGCCACGCGGGACGGCACCATCACGGCGATCGCGCACGAGAGCACGTCGGGCAACCTGCCGGAGGGCGATCCCGAGACGGCGGTGAACCAGACCAAGTACCTCTACGCGGGGGCGAACCGCCTGACCGCCATGAAGCTCGCCCGCCTGGACTTGCCCGAGGGCAACGCCATGCGCGCGCCCGGCGAGGCCCCCGGGCTGGCGGTGCTCGAGGTCGCCATGGACGAGATGGCGGAGAAACTCGGCCTCGACCCGGTAGAGTTCCGCATCCGCAACGACACGCAGGTCGTCCCGACCCAGCCGGACCTGAAATTCTCCCACCGCGACCTCGTCGGCTGCCTCAAGCGCGGCGCCGAGACGTTCGGATGGGCCAAGCGCAACCCGAAGCCCGGCCAGGTGCGGGAGGGGCAGTGGCTCGTCGGGCACGGCATGGCGGCGGCCTTCCGCGACAACATGGTGCTGAAATCGGGCGCCCGGGTGCGGCTCTCCGCCGACGGCACGGTCACGGTCGAGACCGACATGACCGATATCGGCACCGGCAGCTACACGATCATCGCGCAGACCGCCGCCGAGATGATGGGCGTGCCCCTCGACCGGGTCGTGGCGCGGCTGGGCGACTCGGACTTCCCGGTCTCGTCGGGCTCGGGCGGCCAGTTCGGCGCCAACTCGTCGACCGCGGGCGTCTACGCGGCCTGCGTGAAGCTGCGGGAGGCGGTCGCGCAGAAGCTCGGCTTCAACGCTACCGACGCGGTGTTCGAGGATGGCGAGGTCCGCGCCGGCAACCGCGCCATCCCGCTGGCCCAGGCCGCCGCCGACGGCGAGCTCGTGGCCGAGGACGCGATCGAGTTCGGCAAGTTCTCGAAGACGCAGCAGGTCTCGACCTTCGGGGCCCACTTCGTCGAGGTCGCGGTGGATGCCTATACCGCGGAGGTTCGGGTGCGGCGGATGCTGGCGGTCTGCGCGGCGGGCCGCATCCTCAACCCGAAATCCGCCCGCAGCCAGGTGATCGGCGGGATGGTCATGGGCACCGGGGCGGCCGTGATGGAGGAGCTGGCCGTCGACACCAAGCGCGGGTTCTTCGCCAACCACGACCTCGCCGGCTACGAGGTGCCGGTCCACGCCGACATCCCGCACCAGGAGGTGATCTTCCTCGACGAGGTCGACCCGATGTCCTCGCCCATGAAGGCCAAGGGCGTGGGCGAGCTCGGCATCTCGGGGGTCGGCGCCGCGGTGGCGAACGCGATCTACAACGCCACCGGCATCCGCGTGCGCGATTACCCGATCACACTCGACAAACTCCTCGACCGCATGCCGGACGCGGCCTGAGCCGGTCTGCGGGGACGCCCGGCACCGGGCGTCCCCGCGAAGGCCCGCTCTACGGGTCCACGATGTGGAAGCTGGCCCGGGCCCGCATCACGAGGCGGCCGTCCTCGTCGTAGGCCCGGGCGGTGAAGTCGTTCACCCCGGTCGCCTCGCTCTCGTCGTGCAGGAGCGCCGTCAGGGTCCGGCGCAGCAGGTCCCGCAGGGCCGCCCGGTCCGCCAGCACGGTGCCCTCGTCGTCCCGGACCTCGACGTGGTCGACGGTGTCGATGAAGTAGCGCGGCATGGAGATCTCCGGGACCGGGATGATCGGGGCGGGGGCGCCCGCAAGCCTCACCAGCGGCCGATCATGGATACAGATCGGATCGGCGGCCGCACTTATCTGAGTTTGAAATACCGGGCCTTATCTCTCGGCCGCGAAGACCCCTAGACCTGATGAATCCGGGGACCCTTCCATCGTCGTTTCCTGGACGGGATCAGTACTTCCGGATGATCGGCTCCGGCGCCATCGGCACCGGATCCGCCCCGAACCGGTAGGTCAGGCCGGCGTAGATCGAGAGCGGCTGCGCCAGGGTCGTGGTCCGCGGCTCGTTGATCGACAGGTTGCCGGCGACCGTCCCCGTCTCCGCGAAGGTGCCGAACGTGGCGTAGCGGTTGTTGGTCAGGTTGGTGATCAGCCCGAAGATCTCCAGGTTCTTGCTGACCTGATACTTCGTCGTCAGGTTCATCACGTAGTAGGCCGGCAGCTTGCGGTTGAGGTTCGATTCGTCGCCCCGGTAGTAGGACGACGAGAAGGCCGAGACGTTGAGGCCGAAGCGCCAGTTCGGGGTGATGCTGTACTCGAAGCCCGCCTTGATCTGATGATCGGGGATCAGCGGGATCTTGTCGCCCGGCCGGACGCGGATGCCGCCGTTCGGGATCACGTCGCCGCCCACGGTGCCGCCGGCCGCCCCCGTGCTCGCCAGCGGGTTGTTGGGCGACGAGAGGGTCGCGTTGAACTGGAAGGTCGCGTCGACCAGGGCATAGTTGGCGTAGATCAGCAGGTCAGGCGCGACCGCGTACTCGGCGCTGACCTCGATGCCCTGGCGCCGGGTCGCCGGGACGTTGATGTAGTAGGCGCGGGCGGCGTTCCCGGCGACGGCGACCTGATAGAGGTCGTTGCTGAGGTCGGTGCGGTAGACACCGGCCTTGTAGGTGAGGGCGCCGCCGGACAGGAAGGCCGGGATCACGCCGCGGAAGCCGGCCTCGTAGGTCCGGCCGGTAACCTGCTTGAGCGGCGGATCCGCCACCAGCGAGTTCGGCAGCAGGCACGGCTGGGTCGGGCTTGAGCAGGACAGTTCCAGCGGGGTCGGCGCGCGGTTCGACTCCGAGTAGCTGCCGTAGAGGTTGAGCGCCGGGTCGAACTGGTAGGTCAGGCCCGCGAGCGGGTTGACCTTGGTGTACTCGTGCACGCCGGTCACGTCCGGCGAGAATCCGGTCTGGTCGCGCGTCTGGATGCGGGCGTAGTTGAGCCGGAAGCCGCCGGTCAGCGACAGCCGGTCGGTCACGTCCAGCGTGTCGGTGGCGTAGAGGCCGAGATACAGGGTCGAGCCGCTGACATTGCTCGGCGCGAGGCCGATCGCCCCGAGGGTGCGGATGTCCGGCGTGCCGAGGCCCGGGATCGTGCCGTAATACGGGTTGTTCGGGTCGGTGGTGATCGACAGGTTCGGGTTGATCACCCCCAGCTGGCTGGACGACTTGAACGCGAAGGTGGAAGCGTCGACGCTGCCACCGACCACGAAGGCGTTGTTCAGGCCGAAGATCCGGTCGCGGTTGGCCGCCTGGAGCGAGCCGCCGTAGGATTCAGCCTGGGTGAGGGTCGTGTCGATCGTGCCGTACGGGATGCTCCGCAGGAATGGGATCGTCCGGTTGTTCAGGCCGAGGATCGCGAACTGGTTGGCGTAGGCCCGGCGCGCCGCCACCTGGCTAGTGGGCGGCGCGTTCACGTTGAACGCGTCGTCTTGGTAGCAGAGCGAGCCCCGGAAGCTTGAGCGGCTGCTGCAATTCTCGAAGTTGCCCTGGTTGCCGTCGACGTAGGTCTCGCTGAAGCGCCGGTAATAGGCGTTGCCGGCGAGGTCCCAGGTCGGCGAGAGGTCGACCCGGCCGGTCAGCTGAAGCGTGCCGACCTGCGTCGTCTGGGTCTGCGGGTAGGTGAAGATCGCCCGCGGATCGACATGGGTGAAGTCGACCGGCGTGGCCGCGGCCGCGCCGTAGAAGCTGCGCGCGGCGAGCCCGATCAGGTGGAACTCCGAGTCCTGCGAGCGGTAGCCGATATCGCCGTAGAGCCGGCCGATCGTGCTCGGGTTCTCATAGCGCCAGCCGCGGTCGTTCAGGCCGTCGCCGGTGAAGTAGAAGCTCCAGGGGCCGGAGATCTTGCCGTACTCGAGGTAGCCGGCGGTGCGCGCGTCCGAGCCGCCCCAGGCCGAGATCTCGGTGCCCTGCCAGGTGAAGCCGTTCTTCATCTGGATGTTGACCGCGCCGCCGATGGCGTTGAGGCCGAAGACCGGGTTGCCGGTGACGACGTCGATGCGCTGGATCGCCTGCGGCGGGATCAGGTCGAAATTGACGACGTCGCCGAAGGCCTCGTTGATGCGCACGCCGTTCTGGTAGACGGCCAGCCCCTGCGGCACGCCCTGCACCGACGAGGCCGTGAAGCCGCGGTAGCTGAGGTCGACCCGGTTCGAGTTGCCCTGCGAATCGTTGAGGTTCACCCCGGGGGTCCGCCGCGCCAGCGTGGCGATCACGTTGTCGGAGCCCTGATCGGCCGCGATCTGCCGCGCCGTCACGGTCTCGACGGTGCTGGGGATCTTGTTGAGCGGCTGCTCGGAGCCGCGCAGCCGCACCCCACCGGCCGGGGCCGGCAAGGTCGGCGCGGCCTGGGCGACAGTATTGAGATTCTGGGCACCGCTGGACGTGCCGCCGCCCGCACCCACTGGCGACGTCGAGACGACGCTGATCTCGCCGAGGGTGACGGCTTGTTGAGCCTGCGCGACACCGGGCAACAGTGCCACGGACGCGATCAAGCTGCCTCGTAGGGCACGCATATCTTCCCCCAACCTGCATTCAAGGCACGCGCCGCTTCTCGTCGGCTGCGTGAGCCTCACTGATCTCGGGTCGGGTCGCGACCTCAATTCACATTCTGTTTAATCCCTGCCGGGGACGGCCTGGAGGCGCGAATGATCGGGCCCGTGGCACAAAGACCACAAAGCGCAAAGCTTAGCGCAAGTCTTCGGGACTATTGTGAAGGAAATACCGGGATAATTGCGCAATGAGAGCGGTGGCCAGCGGCGTCCGATGCCCCGCGCCCGGCCGCCGGGACAAGACCCGGGCTCACAGCGGGGGCAGGCGGACGGCGACCTCGTTCCGGCGCAGGAACGGGATCGCGAAGGGCGGGTCGTACCCCATGACGAACGGCGCCCCCGCCGGTGCGCGGCCGGCCGCCGCCAGGACCGCGGCGAGGATGCGCGCCTGCGCGGCCCGCGCCTCCGGGGTGAGGCGGCCGGAGAAGCGCAGGGCCGCGATCCGCTCGGCCGGGACCTCGACCAGCCGGACCCCCGGCTCGGTCGGCGCCGGCGCCCCGGCCGCCGCCGCCGAGCGCGGCAGGAAGAACCGCATCGTGCCGGTCCCGGCCTGCTCCACCGGGACCGTCATGGCGATGCGCTGGCCGCCGCTCTCCACCGGCGCCGTCATGGCGATGCGCTCGCCCGCCCGGTTCGCGCCGGTGATGTAGCGGAACAGCCGCCCGAAGGCGTCGCCGTCGCCCTGCCCGCGCGCGTCGGTCTCGACCGCGCGGCGCGGCGCGTAGGACCGGATCTCGACCCCGCGGTCGAGGCGCTCGACGACCGTGTAGGCGGGCTGCTCGTAGAGCGCCCGCACGCCGAAGATCCCGAGGATCGCCTCCACCAGGGTGACGAGCGCGTACATGACCCTGTCCATGGCGGAACCTCCGGGAGCCGGCGCGGGCGACGCCCGTGCGGCCTTTCGCACAGATGGCGCCGCGTCTGCCGGTCGCCTCCGGGTTGCGGCATCAGGCCCCCATCAGATCGGGGATCGCGCTCCGGAGGCGGAAGAAGCCGCGGGTAGCCAGGGGCCAAGCCCGGGAATCCCAGGATCGGCGGACCCGAAGGCAGCCCGGCGGCAGGGCCTCCGCCGAGGGGCCGACCGGTGCCCAGGGGGTTACCACAGGCAGCGCGCCGGCCCAGCCGTCGTCCACGGGCGCGGCCGGGCAGCCGAAATGGGCCTCGGCGCGGGCCAGGGCATCGGCCAGAGCCGCCGAGTCGGCCGCGCGGACTTGATCGACCGCCCCCTCGGCGTGGGCGAGCAGGCCGCCAATGCGGGCCACCCCCGCGGGCCCGAGGGGAAGGCTCTCGGGATGCAGGTCGTCGAGATGCAGCAGGAGGGCGACCGCGCCGTCCGGCGGGGAATCGGCCGGGGCAAGGGGCACCTCCCGCGGCGGCATCGCCTCCTCCAGCGGCGCGGCGGTCTCGTCGAGCCCGGCGGGATCGTGGCGCCCGTCGGTGTAGTGCCGGATGTTGTCGCGTCGCGCGCGGTAGGGTTTGCCCCGGGTGTGGAGGCCGGCCACCCACCGCCAGGACAGGGTGTTGCTGGCCGGGTCGCCGTCGAGCAGGTGCCGCAGGAACAGGTCGGCCCCCAGCTCCCAGGGCAGGCGCAGGGTGAAGATCCAGATCGAGGCGAACCACATGCGGGCGTGGTTGTGCAGCCAGCCCTCCTGGGTGAGCTGGGAGGCCCAGGCATCGAACCCGTCGAGGCCCGTGCGCCCCGCCGCAGCCTGTTCGTAGGTCCGGCGCAGGCCGGGCTCGGCCGAAAGGCGCGCCCGCGCGGCCGCCAGCCCGTCGCGATAGGCCGTCCAGGCGCCAGGATGGGTTTCGAGATGGCCCTTGAAATAGGTTCGCCAGAACACCTCCGAGACGAAGGCCGTCGCACCCGCGGGGCCGAAGGCGCGCTGCGCCGCCCGGGCGACCTCGTCCTCGGTCAGCAACCGGCGGCGCAGGTAGGGCGACAGGGCGGAGGTTGTCGGCGTCGCGCCGGGCCCGCGATCCGTGTTGCGAGCCGCGGCATAGGCGGCGCCGGGACCGGCCAGGAAGGCCGCCAGGGCCTCAAGGCCGGCCGCGCGGGTCATGGGAAACGGCGGGGACATGGACCTGATCTAGGACCCCGATCCCGCCCGGCAGCGGCCCGACGCCCGGCATGTGACGATTCGGTCCCGGTGCAGGTCCGCCCCGGCGGGATCCGCCGGTGCGTCAGGTCCGCGTGGGTTTCGGCCGCGCCCGCCTCCTGCCGATGACCTTGCGCAGCACGCGCGAGACCTGGTCGGCCGAGTATGGCTTGTGCAACAATTCGAAGCCGCGGGTCCCTTCCTGGGCGAGGACATGGCTGTAGCCGGATGCCAGCACCACCGGCAGGTGCGGCATCCGCCGACGGAGGATCCGGGCCAGTTCGATCCCGCCCATGCCGGGCATGACCACGTCCGAGAACACGACGTCGAAGGTCGCGCCGTCGGCCCCGAGCTGATCGAGCGCCTCCTCGGCATTTGCCGCCCAGGTCGTGGCGTAGCCGAGATCCTCCAGGATCTGCGTGGCGAAGCGGCCGACCTCGATATTGTCCTCCACCACCAGCACCCGTTGCCCCGCGCCGCCCGGATCGATCTCGGCCGCCTCCGCGGCAGCGTCGCCGCCGGACGACTCGGGCTCGACCTGCGGCAGGTAGAGCGTGAAGGTCGCGCCGCGGCCGGGCGCGCTCTCCACGGCGACGTCGCCGCCCGACTGCTTGGCGAAGCCGAAGACCTGGGACAGGCCGAGGCCGGTGCCCTTGCCGACCTCCTTGGTGGTGAAGAACGGCTCGAACACCCGGGCCAGGACGTCCGGCCCGATGCCGGTGCCGGTGTCGACGAGGGCGATCGCCGCGAACGGGCCGGAAGCGCCCGCATGGCCGCGGATCGGCGGCAGCGCCGCGCCGCAGCGCAGCCGCAGGGTCAGCGTGCCGGCACCGTCCATCGCGTCCCGGGCGTTCACCGCCATGTTGACCAGGGCGGTCTCGAACTGGCTGAGGTCGACCCGGACGAAGCAGGGATGGTCCGGCAGCTCGGTCACCACGGTGATGCGGGCCCCCGTGACCGTATCGAGCAGGTCGGCCACGCCGCGCAGCCGCGCCCCCACATCGAGGGTCTCGGGTTTCAGCGCCTGCCGCCGGGCGAAGGCGAGGAGCTGCCCGGTGAGCTTGGCCGCACGGTCCACCGTCTCCGAGACGGCGTTGAGGTAGCGGGACCGGCGCTCCTCCGCGAGATCCGGCCGGCGCAGGAAGTCCACCGACGAGCGGATGATCGTCAGGAGGTTATTGAAGTCGTGCGCCACGCCGCCCGTGAGCTGGCCCACCGCCTCCAGCTTCTGCGATTGCCGCAGCGCCTCTTCGGCATGCCGGAGCGCCTCGGCCTGGGCCTTCTCGGCGGTGACGTCGCGGCCGTAGGCGTAGACGCGGTCGCCCTCCACGGAAGTGCGCCAGGAGATCAGGCGCGGGGTGCCGTCCTTGTGCCGGTAGCGGTTCTCGAAATCGGTCAGGTCGCGCGCGGCCGCGGCGGCTTCGAGCGCCGCCTGGGTCAGGCCCGCATCCTCGGGCCAGATGAAGTCCAGGAAGCTGTGGCCGACCACCTCGGCCGGCTCGTGCCCGAGAATGGTGTGCCAAGCCGGGTTGACCGCGCGGAAGATGCCGTCGGCCCCGACGACGGCCAGCAGGTCGCGCGAGTTGCGCCAGACCCGGTCATGCTCGGCGGTGCGCTCGGCGACGCGCTGCTCCAGGGTCTCGTTGAAGCGCACGAGCTCGGCCATGAGCCGCTTCTGGTCGTCGATGTCAGTGCTGGTGCCGACCCAGCGGGTGACCGTGCCGTCCGCCGCCAGGACTGGCTGCGCCCGGGCCAGGAACCAGCGATAGGTGCCGTCGGCGCGCCGCAGGCGGTACTCGGCCTGGTAGTCGGCCTGCGACCGGACGGCCGCCAGCCATTCGGCGGCGACCCGGTCCCGATCGTCGGGATGGATGATCTCCCGCCATCTTGCCCCGTCGAGGGTGCCGGGCTGCCAGCCCGCATAGGCGTAGACGCGCTCGTTGAACCAGTTCGCCGCCCCGGCCGCATCGGTCGCCCAGACGAAGTTCGGCAGCACCTGCGACAGAACCCGGAACTGCGCCTCGCTGGCACGCAGGGCCTCCTCGGCCTGCTTGCGGGCCGTGATGTCGATTGCCGTGCCGATCACCCGCACGCAGCGTTCGGCCTCGAAGATCCCGCGCCCCTTGGCGGCAATCCAGCGCACGACCCCGTCCTCCTTGCCGACGGTGCGGTACTCGACGTCGTAGACGGTGCGCCGCGCGGGATCGAGGGCGGAGGCGTAGGCCGCGCTCGTCGCCTCCCGGTCCTCGGGATGCAGGCCCGCGTAATAATCGGCCATCGAGACCGGCACCTCGGCCGAGATTCCGAACATGGCCTTGACCCGCGCCGGCCAGAATAGGGTGTCGGCGACGACGTCGACGTCCCAGAGGCCGATCTCCGCCGACTCGGTGGCCAGCCGCAGGCGCCGCTCGCTCTCCCGCAGCTGCTCCTCGGTCCGGCGGCGCAGGGTGTCGTCGAGATGCAGCCCGTCCCAGACCAGGGTGTCGCCGACGCGCCGGGGGGCCGAGATGATGCGCGTCCAGACGCGGGTGCCGTCGGGCCGGCGCATGGGCGCTTCGACGTCGAAATGTGCGACATCGCGGATCGCGGCGGCCTCGGCCTCGGCGATGGCGGCCCGGTATTCCGGAAGGATGAGGTTGTAGGCGACGGCCGGGTCGGCGAGCACCGCCTCGGCCGGCACGCCGGTCATGCGCTCGAAGCCCTGCGAGACGTAGACGAAGCGCCGGTCCGCGCCATCCGGGCCCGTGGCGAGCTGATAGACGTAGCCGCCCGGGAGGTGGTCGGTGAGCGCCCGGATCCGCGCCTCCGCCTCGCGCAGGCGCGCCTCGGCCTGGACGCGGCCGGTCGTCTCCGTGCAGGCGCAATGCAGGCCGACGACCCGGCCGGCCTCGTCGCGCACCGGCGCGTACGAGAAGGTGAACCAAGTCGGCTCGTCATAGCCGTGCCGGTTCATGGTCAGCGGCATGTTCTCGGACCACGTCGCCGCGCCGGCGAGTGCCCGGTCGATCAGGGGGCCGATCTCCGGCCAGATCTCCGGCCAGACGTCGCGGAAGCGTGCACCGAGCGCCGCGGGATGCTTTTCGCCGAGGATCTCTGCATAGGCGTCGTTGTAGAGGAAGATGAGGTCGGGCCCGAACGCCACGAACATCGGGAACCGCGATCCCAGGATCAGGCTCAGCGTCGCCTGCAGGCAGGGACGCCAGGTGTCTGGCGGTCCGAGGGGCGAGCCAGACCAGTCGTGGGCGCGCATCCGGGCGCCCATCGCCCCGCCCTCCGCGAGGAAAGGCAGATCCGCGGTCCTGACGGTCTCAGACATGGGACAGGGACAGGCTCCACGAAGGGCATCGCTCGGCCTGACGCCACCCTTCCGGTCGCAGGGCCGGCTGACAGGGCGGCCTCGCACCGGCGCGGAGGGGCCGTACGGTGCCCGCAGACCCATCGGTGCCCCAGCGCGCGGGCCGGTGCAACCGCCTCGATCAGGTCAGGCCCTCCGATGGCCGCGACCCGTGTGGAGGACGCCCTGACGACGCCCTGACGACGCCTCAGGCGCTCCTGTCGCGGCCCGAGATCAGGCGGAGCTGCGCCGTTGGGCGGGACGCCAGGGCGGCGGCCACCTTGCCCTCGAGTTCGCCGACCCGGAACGGCTTCAGCACGATCCCATCGATGCCGACGGCGCCGGCCTTGGTCAGGGCCGTGGTGTCGGCGAAGCCGGTGACGAACAGAACCGGCAGCGCCGGCCAGCGCTTCCGGACCTCCAGAGCCGTCTCGGCCCCGTTCATGCCGGGCATGGCGAAGTCCATCACGACGAGGTCGATGCCCGGATCCGCTTCGAGGGTGGCCAGCGCCTGGAGGCCGGAGGCGGCCTCGCGCACCGCGTAGCCGGCCTCGATCAGGCGGGTCGTCGTCACCTCGCGCACCTCGGCGTCGTCATCGACCACCAGGAGCCGGGGCCCGCCGCCGGGCGGATGCGTCCGCGTGATCTCGGACGGGACAGGCATGCGGGGCACATGTCCCTCCGCCTCCACGGCCCGGGGGAGGTAGACCTTGATCGAGGTGCCCTCGCCGGGGACCGTGTCGATGCGGATGCCGCCGCCGGATTGCTTGACGAAGCCGTAGACCTGGGCGAGCCCCAGACCTGATCCCTTGCCGACCTCCTTGGTGGTGAAGAACGGCTCGAACACCCGGGCCAGCACGTCCGACGTCATCCCGGTGCCGGTATCGCTCACAGCCACCATGACGTAGGCGCCGGGCGCCGGCTGCTCGGGCCGCGTCGGCGCCCCGGTGACGCTGACATTGGCGGTCTCGATGGCGAGCCGGCCGCCGACCGCCATCGCGTCGCGGGCGTTGATGGCGAGGTTGAGGATCACGAGCTCGATCTGGGTGGCGTCAACCAGGGCGGCCCACAGGTCGGCCTGCAGGGTCGTCTCGATGCGGACCGCACCGCCGATCGAACTCTGCAGCAGGTCCCGCATCGAGGCGACCGTCTGGTTGAGGCTGATCGGCTTCGGCTCCAGGCGCTGGCGGCGCGAGAAGGCGAGGAGCTGCGCCGTGAGCCGGGCGCCGCGCTCGGCGGCCCCGCGCATCATCGCAAGGCGACGCTTCGAGCGGGTGTCGGAGACGGCGCGCTCTAGGAACTCGATATTGCCGGCGATCACCGTGAGCAGGTTGTTGAAATCGTGCGCGACGCCGCTCGTGAGCTGCCCGACCGCGTCCAGGCGCTGGGCAAGCCGCAGGGCATCCTCTGCCCGCTCCCGCTCGACGATCTGGGCCTGGAGGGCCTCGTTCGCCTCCGCGAGTTCCCGGGTCCGCTCGGCGATGCGCGCCTCCAGGGTCTCGTTGAGCGCCTGCAGGGCCGCCTCGGCCTCGCGCTTGTCGGCGCGCGACCGCGCCTCGGCCAGCGCCCGGACGATCGTGCGCGGCATCCGGTCGAGTCGCTGCTTGACGACGTAGTCGGTGGCGCCGTTCTTGAGGGCCTCGACGGCCACATCCTCGCCGAGCGTGCCCGAGCAGAAGATGAACGGGGTGTCCGGGCATTGCGCCCGGGCGATCCCGAGGGCGCTCACCCCGTCGAAGGTCGGCAGGACGTAATCCGCCAGGATCAGATCGTGCCGGCCGGCGACCGCCGCGCGGGCGAAGGCGTCGCGGGTCATCACCCGCTCGATCGCGATCGGATGCCCGAGCGACTCCAGCTCGGCCTCGATCAGCTCGGCGTCGAGGTCGCTGTCCTCCAGGTGGAGGATGCGCAGTGGGCCCGCGGAATGTCCGATCACGCGTTCGATGGCCAGCCTCCCCGGTATGGCGGCGGCTCGTTGAGGAGGGCCCAGAACACGCCGATCTCCTTGATCGCCGCGAAGAATTCCTCGAAGGCGACCGGCTTCACCACGAAGGCGTTCACCCCGAGGTCGTAGGATCGCACGAGGTCGGTCTCCTCGCGGGAGGAGGTCAGCATGACCACGGGAATCGTGCGGGTGACCGGGTCACTCTTGATCTTGGCGAGCACCTCCAGGCCGTCGAGCTTCGGGAGCTTCAGGTCGAGCAGCACCACCGCGGGATCCTGGGCCTGCCGCTTCTCGTGCGCGCCCCGCCGGTAGATGAAGTCGAGGGCCTCGGCCCCGTCGCGGCAGATGACGATCTCGTTGGCGAGCTGGCTCGATTCGAGCGCCGCGAGCGTCAGCTCGATGTCGTTCGGGTTATCCTCGACGAGGAGGATCGGCTTCAGGCCTGCCATGTCGGTTCCGTCATGTCAGTGCGCCTCCTCCCGGATGGGCAGGGTGAAGTAGAAGGTGGCGCCCTCACCGAGCTTGCCCTCGGCCCAGGTCCGGCCGCCGTGGCGCTCGACGATGCGGCGGACATTGGCGAGGCCGATGCCCGTGCCCTCGAACTCCTCGACCCGGTGCAGCCGCTGGAAGACGCCGAACAGCTTGTCGACATAGGCCATGTCGAAGCCGGCGCCGTTGTCGCGCACGAAGTAGACCGCTTCGCCCTCCCGAGGCGGGAGGCTGCCCATCGCGATCACCGCCTCCGGAGTGCCACGGGTGTATTTCACCGCGTTCGACAGCAGGTTCTCGATGACGAGCCGCAGCATGACCGGGTCGGCATAGGCGCGGCCGAGCGGCGCGATCTCCCAGCGGATGGTCCGATCGGCGGTAACGTCGCGCAGGACCTTCCGACGGACCTCCTCGACCAGGGCATTCATGTCGCCCCAGACCTTGTTCAGGGCATGCCGGCCCATCTGCGAGAAGCTCAGGAGGCTGTCGACCAGGGTTCCGGCCGAGAAAGCCGCCTCAATGATGGTCTCCACGTAGTGCCGACCCTTGTCGGAGAGCTGGGCGCCCTCGCGGGTCTTCAGCAGGTTCGCGTAGCCGACGATGTGGCGGAAGGGGGCGCGCAGATCGTGACTGACGGAATAGGAGAACGCCTCCAGCTCCTTGTTCGAACGCTGCAGCTCCTCGCTCATGGCGGCCAGTTCCTCGGCCCGGCGCAGGACGATGCCGAGCACCGAGGCGCGCAGATCCTTGGCGGCCTCCACCTCCGGGACTGACCAGGGCAGGGAGCGGCTCTTCACGGTCTCCTTCCAGATCTCGAACGACTTGCGCGGGTGCAGCCGGTCTGCGCCGCCGTCCGGGTCGGGCTGGACGGCCTTCACGGGATTGCCGCCCCACTTCACCGTCCGCACCACCTCGGGCCTGAACCAGAGGATGTAGCTCGCGTATTTCTTCGAGACCGAGATCGCGAGGAGACCGCTCGCCCGGTCGGCGAAGTCAGCGGCCGCTGGAAACGCCTCCGACAGGGCCTCGGAGATGAAGACCTCCTCGGCGTCGTCGCGCTCCGACAGCCACCGGTACAGGCCGCGGACCTCGCGCTCGGACGGCGTCGCTCCGAGCAGCCGGCAGCGATCCGCCGTCACCACCGCGGCGCCGGTGGCGTCCACCAGGGCCAGGACGTCGTCGGGATGGTTGAGCAGGCCGTCGACGAAGCTGTCCTCCTCGGCCATGAATCCGAGGAGGCGCGCCTGTACGGCGCCGAGCGCCAGACGCGTCTCGGACTGCGCACCGCGCTCGCGGGCCGAGAGCTGGAGCGCGAAAATCTGGGTGAGCACGTCGCAGGCATTGCGCGCCTGCAGCGGCACGCGCTTGGGCACACGGTTGTGGCAGGAGATCAGGCCCCAGAGCGCGCCGTCCACGAGGATCGACACCGACATGGAGGCCATCGTGCCCATGTTGCGCATGTACTCGACATGGACCGGCGAGACCGAGCGCAGCACCGACTGGCTGAGATCCAGCGGCATGCCGGAGGGCGTGGTGGCCGGCCGGATCGGCACTGGGACGTAGCCGGCATCGGGGATGATGCGCAGCCGGTTCCGGCGGTAGAGCTCGCGCGCCTGGACGGGGATGTCGGAGGCGGGAAAGCGCAGGTCGAGGTAGGAGGGCAGCACGCCGTTGCCGGCTTCGGCCAGCACCGTGCCGTGCCAGTCGCGGTCGAACCGGTAGACCAGGGCGCGGTCGAGGCCGGTGATCTGGCGGATGTCGTCGGCGACGAACTGGCAGAGGTCCTCGACGGTGAGGGCTGTCTGCAGGCGCTCGACGAAGGCCCGCAGGCGCGGCGTGAGCACGTCGACGCCGATCTCGGCCGCGTCCGTATCGATCTCCTCCAGTTCCAGCACCACGAGGTCGTCGACCCGATGGGCCGCCACCTCGTAGGTTTGGCGGCCGCCATTGGTCTCCAGCGTCACGGTGCGGAGATAGAGGGCGCCATCCTGGGGCTCCGCCGCCGCGAGGTGGCGCCGGACGATGGCCGCGACCTCGGGCAGAGCCGCGTCGAGGTCGGTCCCGACCACCGCCGCCGCGGGGGCGTTGGCGCTCGCCTGGACGATGGCGAGCGACCGGACATCAAGGCTGAGCAGGAATCCGTGCGGCTGGACGCTGCCGACGATGTGGATGGGCTCGCGGTCGCAGGCGGTCAGGTCGAGACGCTGGGCTGCGCCACTTCGAAGGTTCAAGCCGGGTTCGCCTCCTCATCGGGTCGGCTGCAAAGTTAACGCGTGTTAGCAGCCGATCCGGGTGGTTCCTATAGGCTTAAAGAACCGGTTCGCGCCGGGTTCCCGTCTCTTTGGCGGAGTGCCCCTGGGCAGCCAAGGCGGACGGGCACCCGATCCGCCTCGCACGCGCGACGCCAGGTCACACGGTCGGCGCGCACGGTGAACCCGCACCGGATTCCGGATCTTGCCGGACCCCGCGAGGGGTCCTGTGGCAGCGTCCCGGAGACCCGGGAGCCTAGATCGGAACCCAAGGGGCCAGGGCAATCAGGACCAAGGGCATCGCCGCCAGGGCCAGAAGGGTCTGCGCCGCCGTGATCCCCGCCATCAGGGGGGCATCCCCGCCGAGCTGCCGGGCCAGGATGTAGGCGGAGGAGGCGGTCGGCAGGACCTGGAAGACCAGGGCGGTGGTCAGCGCCGGGCCGTGCAGACCGAGGCACAGAGCCACCAGAATCGTCGCGGCCGGCATGGCGACGAACTTCATCGCCGAAGCGGCGAGGACGGGCCCGGCCCAGCGCCGGGCCGTGCCGAACTCGAGCGCCGCTCCGACGCAAAGCAGGCCGAGCGGCAGCGATGCGGCCCCCAGGGCCCGCAGCGCCGGTTCCAGCCCCGGCGGAAGGCCGAAGCCGAGCCCCTGGAACAGGATTCCGCCCAGCGACGACACCACCAGCGGGTTCGTGGCCAGTTGCCGGGCAATGCCGCGGGGCGTCATCCGTATTGTGCCGTGTCGGGCGAAGACCAGCACGCAAAGGATGTTGACGGTGGGGACGATCGCCGCGTTGCAGATGGCCGCCAGCGCGATGCCCTGCGGCCCGAACAACCCGGCGGCCAGCGTCACCCCGACATAGTTGTTGAAGCGGACGCTGCCCTGGAACACCGAGGTGAAGGCCGGTCCGTCGAGCTTCAGGCACGGACGCAGGGCGATCACGAAAGCCGCGACTGCGAGGGTTGACAGGATCAGCGTCAGCGCGAGGGTGCCGACCGGCACGGCCTCGATCCGCGCCGTCGCGAGGCTGTGGAAGAACAGGCTCGGCAGCAGCACGAAGTAGCCCAGCCGCTCGGCCTGCGGCCAGAAGCCCTCGGCCAGGAAGCCGCGCCGCCGCAAGGCCAGACCCAGGGCGGTCAGGATCACGATCGGCAACAGGGCGAGCAGCACCGCGCCGATCACGGGAGAGGGTCCAAGGCCGCGTCGCTTTCAGCTGCGCCGGTCGGGTACGCCGCAGCACGGGCGGGCCGGCCGCACGGTCAGCCGCGCCCGAGCGTGTAGAATTCGGGGTTGGGCCGCAGGCTGGTCACGTTGGCCAGCCGGTTCGACAGGCCGAAGAAGGCCGCGATGGCGGCGATGTCCCAGGCATCCGCGTCGTCGAAGCCGTGGGCCCTCAGCGCCGCGAACGCGGCCTCGCCGACCTGATGCGCGGACTGGCTGACCAGCATGGCGAAATCGAGCATCGCCTTCTGCCGATCGGTAATGTCGGCCTTGCGGTAGTTGATCGCGACCTGATCGGCGATCAGCGGGTCCTTGGCGCGGATCCGGAGGATCGCACCATGGGCGATCACGCAGTACTGGCACTGATTCATGGCCGATGTCGCCACGACGATCATCTCGCGCTCGGCCTTGGTCAGGTTGCCCGGCTTGTCCATGAGGGCGTCGTGATAGGCGAAGAAGGCCCGGAATTCCTCCGGACGATGGGCGAGGACCAGGAACACGTTCGGGATGAAGCCGGACTTCTCTTGGACCGCCTCGATCCGCGCGCGGATGTCTGCCGGCAGCGCCTCCAGGCGGGGGACCGGGAAGCGGCCGATCGGGGCGTCTTCGGCTGACATGGGCGCGCTCCTCGCAGATCGAGCCGGCGCCCGAGGCCGCCGGCCGTCCCGCGCAGCGGATAGACCGAACGGTCGCTTCAACGCAATCGACCGCGGCGGCACCTTCGTCGCCCTGCGCATCCGCTACCCCGCGGGTGAACGGGCGCGACGGCAGGTGGCCGTCACCACGGCCGCGAATGCGCTGCACCTGACCGGATCGAGCCGGGGACCGCGCTGACGGGCGCGCCGGGCACCGGCTCGGTGCAAGACCGCCTTGAAGACCGCCTTGAAGACCGCTTTGGGCCGGCGCCCCGCCTACGCGACGCGCCCCGATCACCGCGAGAAGGTCGTGGCCGTCTGTGCAGTCGAGACCATCGTGTTGTAGTCGTTGACGATCCAGGTCACGTCGCGCCCGGCGCCGCGGCGGGCGTCGCCTTTGGCCCTGGCGAGCTTGGCGTCGAATTCGCGCAGCTTACCCAGGAGCGAGCGCGGCCGGCTCTCGAACACGTGGAAGGAGTTCGGATTGGCGGCGCTGTACCCGTCCATGTCCTTGACGGCGACCGCGTAGCGCCCGAGTGCGGCCTCGAAGGCGGCCATGTCGACGACCGGCTTGGCGTCGGTGGGCAGCAGGTCCATGACCTTGCGCGCCTCGGTCATCACGTTCGCGACGTGCCAGCGGGCCTTGCGACCCTCCCGCGCCTCGATGGCGGCGAGTTCGAGGGCGTCGCTCTTCTCCTTCTCGACGCGGAACACGGCGTCGACCTTGGCGCGCGCGGCCAGGAAGGCCGGCCCCGCGACGGCGAGCTTGGCGTGGAGCGCCTTGCCCTGCTCCATCTTGTCCGCGCGATAATCCTGCCGCTCGTAATAGCCCTCCGCCTCGGTGATCGTCGGGGCGAGCGCCTGGTAGGTGGTGATGTAGTTCTTCATGGCGCCGTCGAGTTCCGGCATCGCGGGCGGCTGCGCCATCGCGGCCTCTGCCTTCGCGATCTCGCCGCGCACGTCGTAGAGCCCGTAGAGGCCGTAGATGGTCCGCTCGCGGCCGGTCGGACCGGTCTTCATGTTGACCCAGCTCTGATAGCGGCTGAGCGATTCCTGCGCCCGCAAGGTCCGGTTGAGGAGCCCGACATAGGCGTTGAGCTTGCGGATCCTCTCCTGCGCGGGGTCGACATCGGGCTTGGCCGTTTGCCCCGCCGGGGCGGGGGCAGGCGCGGGTGCCTGCGCGAGGGCAGGGGAGGCGGCGAGCAGCATCGTCACGACCCGCCAAGTGGCCGCTGTCAGGGTCCTCGTTCTCATGGGCGCAGGGGATCCTCCAGATTCGTTCGGCCCATGTAGCCGGCGTCCGGCATGAAGACCAGATGCGAAAACCCGTGTCATTCGTGCAGTAGATACCCGAAGACCAACAAGGGCGCTTCATTGCAGAAAATCAAAAGTCACATGCTTGATCATTTATACGAAGATGCTGGTCTCGCCAGACTCCACAGAATCGGCCGTCGGACGCGCAATTCTGATTGAGCCGGGCCGTCCATTCGGACGTTAGGATGTCCGCCGGGGCGGAATCGCATGGGTCGGACGTCGCAGCGGTCTCGGATCCTGCCACATCCGGCCGATCCGTGGTCGGCGGGCTCCGGGCATGATTGCGCGCGTCGGACCGGCAGAGAGGCACCGCCGGCAGCCTGACCTCACACCAGGAGCATCGATGGCCGGAGGCTGCCCGACATACCCCTTCGCTCGGACGGGGCGTCGACGAGCCCGGGACCGGCGCGACCCTCGTCCCGCGGACGCGGATCAGATAGAGGATTGGACGATGCTCGACCGCCATCCCCGCATCCTGGCCAATCTGCGTGCCCGGTTGGCCGAGCCGCAGCGCGTCTATCACGCCCAGGCGCATGTCGACGCGCTGCTAGAGGCGTTCCGCGCCCACGGCGCGACTGTCCGGAGTCCCGACGCCGTAGAACTGGCGATCTGGTTCCACGACGCCGTCTACCGGCCGGGCGCCTCCGACAACGAGCGCCGCGCTCCTGCGGACGCTCATGGACGGCCTGGTCCCGGCGACCACGCTGGCGGCGGCCGAGACGATGATCCGGGCGACCGAGCGGCATGCCGTCCCGGACGGTCTCCCGGCCGCGCTCGCCGCGGACGTCGCCGTCTTCCTCGACATGGACATGGCGATCCTGGGGGCGGCGCAAGCCGCCTACGACGACTACGCTGCGGGCGTGGCACGGGAGTTCATCCCGGCCGTCGGCGAGGCGGCCTACCGACAGGGGCGCACGGCCTTCCTGCGGGGGACCCTTGAATCCGGCCGGCCGCTGTTCCTCACGGACCAGGCCCGGGCAGAGCTGGAGGGGCCGGCGCGGTCGAACATGCGGCGCGAGTTGGCGACGCTGGACCGAAGACGCGAAGCGGCCCGGGCCCGCGATCCGGTCACGGATCGATGAGGTGCGGTACGAAGCGGGCTCGGTCGGTCGTGATGAGGCCGTCCGATTCGCGCAGGCAGAGGCCGGCGGGTCGATCCCCGACCATCCAGCTGCCGATCAGCGCGCGCCGGCCGGCGAAATCGGGCAACTCGGCCACGGCCTGCCGCACGTAGCCTTCGCCGCCGTAGGGACCCGCGCCATGTGCCGCGACGGCGCCGTCGCGCACGATCAGCACGTTGGCGCCCTCGCGCCCGTAGAGGGGTTTCCTGACGAAGCTCCGGCCCAGCGCGGCCTTGGCGGCGTCCTCCTCGAAAAAGGTCGGCAGCAGGTTGGGATGGCCGGGCTCCATCGCCCAGAGATGCGCCAGCAGCCCCTTGTTGGAGAGCACCGCCTTCCAGGGCGGCTCCAGGAAGCGGGTCGCCACCGTGCCGACCGCGCGGCCGAACGGGTCGGCGAACATCCATTCCCATGGATAAAGCTTGAACAGGCAGCCGATCGGGGCTCCGGCCTCGTCCACGAAGCGCCCGTCCTCCGCGAGCCCGATCGCCTCGATCGACAGGAAGGGGGCGGCGCGGCCGGCCTGGAGCGCGCAATCCTGGAGATAGGCCAGCGTGCCGCGATCCTCCGGCGCGTCGGGGAAGCCCGCGAAGGCGACACCCTCCGGCGGCGCCACCGCGGCGAGCCGCGCCACCAGCGCCTCGTGCAGGGTGTTGAACTGGTCGGCGCCGGCGGGGAGGCGCCCCCGCGCCAGCCCGTCCTCCAGCCACAGCCACTGGAAGACCGCGCTCTCGTAGAGGGCGGTCGGCGTATCGGCGTTGTACTCGAGGAGCTTGGCCGGCCCTTCGCCCCCGTAGCTGAAGTCGAAGCGCCCATACAGGCTGGGATCGCGCCGCGCCCAGCTCGCCCGGATCGCGTCCCAGGCGTGCTCCGGGATCCGCAGCGAGCGGAGGATCGCCTCGTCCCGGACCGCCCGGTCGACGAAGGCGAGGCAGAGCTCGTGCAGCGCGGCGCTCGGCGCCTCGATGGCGTCCTCGATCTCGGCGAGGCTGAAAGCGTAGTAGGCGCTCTCGTCCCAGTAGGGGGCGCCGTCGAACGTGTGGAAGGTGAAGCCGGCCCGCGCGGCGTGGCGTCGCCAGTCGGGCCGCTCGGGGATCGGCACGCGGCGCATCAGCCGCCTCCGGTTCCGCCCGCGCGGCCGCCCGAGCCTCCGGAGAACGCCGTCGCGCGCCCGGTGCCGCCGAAGCCGCCGCGGCTGATCGTGCGCGGGGTCGTGCTCGTGGTGCGGGCGACGGAGGCAGGGACATGGACCCGCGAGGCGCCGCCCGCATAGGCGACCCGGCCGCCCGCGCCGGTGCAGTACCCGCCCCCGTGTCCGGCCGTCCCCGCCGCGTCGCGCTCCTCTTCGGGCGCGTGCGCGTAGAGCGGCTGGATCGGCAGGTCCTGAGCGTCCGTCCGCCCCATCATGAAGGCGGCCATGACCGGCAGGTAGCGGCCATTCGCGGCCGCCGTGACCTGCTCGCCCGGCGTGCAGCCGCCGCTCCCGTGGTGGCGCTGACAATCGGCCTCGGTCTCGTAGCGCGGCGCCGTCGCCGCGTACGTCTCCTGCGCGGTCTTGTAGGCGGTGATGCAGGCCTCGGCGCTGCGCAGCTGCTGGGCGATGCAAGCGCCGAGACTCCCGTAGACGAGCGCCTCCTCCTCCCGCTGGGACGGGTCGAGGCCGCCGAGGGTCAGGGCGGCCGCACCCGCACCGGCGACCAGAACCAGCGACACGGCGGCCGAGCGCTTGGAGCGGCGGGTGGCGGCGGAGCCGGTTGCTGGCGCGCCGGCGGCTTCGGGAGCGGGCGCGGTCTCCATCACCGGCCGCTCAATAGGTCATCGAGGCGGCATTCACGACGCCGCCCGCCAGCGAGGCCGCGCCGAGGAGGATCGCGGCGGCGGAGCGATCCTCCTCGATGCGGCGCGACAAGTCCGGCACCGCGAGGCGCACGAGCCAGTAGATCGCGATCTGGATCACGAGGGCGATCAGGCCCCAGATCAGGCAATCGAGCAGAGACCGGGCATTGTAGATCGCCACCGCCAGCGGCAGGGTGAAGCCGATCAGGCTTCCGCCCAGCGCGATGGCCGCGGCCGTCACGTCCCGGCGGATCAGCGCGATCTCGTTATGTGCGGTGGCGAGAGTGTAGATCAGCAGGTAGAGGCCGATCAGCCCGGTCGCAGTGCCGAGATAGAGCAGGAAGTCCGGCAGCCCGGAGACCAGGGTCACGCAAGGCTCGCCGTCTCGTCGGCTCCGGTCGTCGAAAGCACCGAAGCCGGACAGGTATCCCGGACGAACCGCACGACAAGCGAGGCGAATGTCAGGGCGGATTGCTGCGTGCGGGATCGATTCACGCCTGTGAATCCACGCAATTTCCCGCGCGGTGTCAAGCTTGTCGCGGATTTCGGACGGTTAGGCTGGCGGCCCTGTGCCGAGGTCCCGCCCGCCTCGGAGGACGGGGCGCCAGACGGGCGCTACCAGACCAGCCGTTCGATCATCGCGTCGGGATGCACCGCCTGCCGGCCGAGCCATGCCGCCACGTCGCCCAGGCGGTGATGCGCGGCCGTGACGCCGAGTTCCTCAGCGTGGATGCCGCGGGCCACCAGCAGGCTGGCGACGCCGAAGCCGCGGGCCCCCGCGATGTCGGTGCGGATCGCGTCGCCGATCGCCAGGACTCGCGCCGGATCGACCGGGGCCCCGATGAGCGCCGTCCCCTTGGCGAGTGCCGCCTCGTAGACCGGGCGGTGCGGCTTGCCGGCGTAGACCACGGGGCCGCCGATCTCCGCATAGGCCGCCGCGAGCAGGCCCGCGCACGGGATCAGGCGGTTGCCGCTCTCCACGACGAGGTCGGGATTGGCGCAGATCATCGTCAGACCACGGGCGGCCAGACGCTCCAGTTCCGGACGGTAATCGTCCGGGGTCTCGCTGCGGTCGTCGAACAGGCCAGTGCAGACGACGAGGTCGGCCTCCGCCTCCGGGACGAGGCTGAGATCGAGGCCCTGGAAGATGCCGAGGTCGCGCTCCGGCCCGAGATGCCGGATCCGCGCACCGGGGCGCGCGGCGATCAGATCGTGGGTGAGGTCGCCCGAGGTCAGGATCGCGTCGTAGGCCTCCCGCGGCACGCCGAACCGGTCGAGGATGCGGCCGACGCCGTCGCCGGGCCGGGGTGCGTTCGAGACGAGGACGACCCGGCGCAGCCGCGCGCCCGGGAGACCGCGGAAGCGGATCAGCGCCTCGCCGGCGGCCCCGTGGGCCTTCTGGCCGTCGTGCAGCACGCCCCAGACGTCGCAGAGGATCAGGTCATACCGGTCGGCGACCTCGGCGAGGCCCTGGAGGGTCGGGATCGGTGCGGGAGTGGTGCTCATGGAAGGTCCTGGATTCAAAAGGTCCGGGACCTTTTGTGGGTGCAGGGCAAAGCCCTGCGATACATCAGGTCTGCGCCCTGACAACTCGCCGGCGTGCGTCGTCCTTCGGAAATTCCTTACGGGCGTTGGGCTGGTCCCAGCCGGTGCTCGGCGAAGAAGTCGAGCATCGCCCGTGAGGCGTCGGGCCCTTCGGGGTCGGTGTAGCTGCCGTCGGAGCGGCCTCCGGACCAAGCGTGGCCGGCACCGCGCACCCGCCAATCCTCGACGACGACCCGACCCGCCTCGTCCCAGTAGCGGGTGCGGGTGAAGGGATGGCCGCGGCCCTCGAAGGTCTCAGATCGGGCTGTCAGCCCGGCGACCTTGGCCTGGGACAGGACTTGGTCGGCGTTGCGCACGCTGACCGTGCCGTCGTCCTCGCCGTGGAAGATGATCGTCGGCACACGGGCCGCGGGGGCGGGGCCGCCGAAGGCCGTCGGGGCACCGAGACCCGGGGCGCCGACCTGCATGGCCATCAGCGCCGAGCCGAGATCCCGGGCGCAGCCGGCCGCAAGGCCCGAATGCACGCCGACGGCCGCGTAGAGATCCGGGTAGGCGCGGGCGATGTTGAGAGCCGCAGCGCCCCCCGCCGACAGGCCGGCGATGTAGACTCGGGCCGGGTCGATCGGGTGCTCCGCCAGGATGGCGTGGGTGAGGCCCGCGATGATCGCCGGCTCGCCTGCTCCGCGGCCCTGGTCCCGGGGCTCGTACCAGTTCCAGCAGCGCTGGGCATGGGCGTGGCGGCTCTGGGCCGGGTAGGCCACGAACACGCCCGCGCGCTCGGCGAGGGTGTTCATGCCGGTGCCGGCGGCGAAATCGTCCGGATTCTGCGTGCAGCCGTGCAGCATCACGATCAGCGGCGCCGCCCGGTCCGGATGGCCCGGGATGAACAGCTTGTACTCGCGCGTGCCGGCGGGCTCGGCATGGGTCAGGGACACGAAGCGTCCGGTCCCGCCCGCCCGGGCGGCCGGCGGCGGAGGCGGCCGCAGCGGGTTGCCCAGGCCCTTCAGCACCGGTGCGAGGCCGCGCACGACCTGCCCCACCACCTCGCGCATCCGCGTGCCGGTATCCGCTGCCGAATTGCGCGCCTCCGCGGCCGCATCGTCGTGATTCGCGGCGATCTGCGGTGGAGCGGCGGTCTGTGCTGCGGGTGCGGCTCTCGGGCCGCCGAGGCTGCGGTGGATCAGGGCGGTCGCCTCCTCGAGCCGGCCGAGCCCGGTGAGGCGGGTGGCCTCGATCATGTCGGCGAAGGGCCACGGGCCGGTCTTGTCGTCGCGCTCTCCGTCGCGGCTGCCGAATTCCTCGGTCATGCGTGCGCGCCTCACTGCCTCAGCATCTCTGTCCAGGCGGGCCCCGGTACGGCTGTGCCGACGCTTGGGCCGGACCCGCCATCCTGTGAGATGGTACGCCGACAGCCTATTGTGCATTGCAATAAACGCCCCGGTGCAATGCGGCAACAGCCGGTATCGCGCGGCAGGGGTGGATCGGACGGGCGGGTCAGACCGGCAGATCAGACCGGATCATCCGCCCCGATATAATCGCCCCAGATCGCGGCAGGACCGAGGCTCGCCCGGAAGCTGTCATGGCGGGCGCGCTCCGCATCCGTGAGGCGGCTCCGATAGGCACGGGGTGCCGCCGGAGCCGCTACCTGGGCGAGGGATCCGGCGACCGGGGCGGCAGCCCCCGCCTCCAGGAGCCCGAGGCTGGTCTGCTTGCCGCCGAGCAGCTCGACATAGACCTCCGCTAGGATCTGCGCGTCGAGGAGCGCCCCGTGCTTGGTGCGCCGGGTGTTGTCGATCCCGTAGCGGGCGCAGAGGGCGTCGAGGTTGTTGGCCGCGCCGGGATGCTTGCGCCGCGCCATCGGCAGGGTGTCGACCACATCCTCCAGCTGGATCGGGGGCGGGGCGTTCGTGCCGAGCCGGGCGAATTCCATGTTGAGGAAGCCGATATCGAAGGGCGCGTTGTGGATGACGAGGCGCCCGTCGGCCAGGAAGGCCAGCAATTCGCCGACGATCTCGGCGAAGACCGGCTTGTCGGACAGGAACGCGTCGGACAGGCCGTGGACGTTGAACGCGCCTTCGGAGACTGCCCGCTGCGGATTGCAGTAGCGGTGGAAGGTCCGGCCGGTCGGGATGTGATTGAGGAGCTCCACCGCGCCGATCTCGATCAGCCGGTCGCCTCCTTTCGCCTCGGTGCCGGTGGTCTCGGTGTCGAGGACGATCTCGCGCAGCATGGGTCTCGCGACTCGCGGGGTGGGGGCGGACCCTAGCGGGATACGGCGGAGGGGTTAAGCTCCCGTGCCCCTCACCGGGACGTGTTGCGGTAGACGCAGACGGGACCCCGGTCCTCGTAGCCGCCTGGGCAGGCGGTCACGCAGGCGCCGGCCGCGAACTTCTTCGGCGGCGGGCAGCTGGCGGCGTACTGGGCCTGCGCGGGCACGGCCGCCAGCAGCACGACCGGCAGCACGAGAAGGGCCGCGTCCCGGATGCCGCCGGACCGAACCGGATCAATCCCGCCCAAGCGCCGCGCCATCACGTCCATCCTGCCGCTCGTGTTCCCCCCGGAACACAACGGCAGATATTCAATCCTCCGGGCGTTTCATCCGTCGCCGCGGTGCGGCGGCGCACGGTGCGCCGTCAGATGCTCGACGATCCGCGCCACCTCGGCCTCGGCGGCGGCGAAACCCCGGCCCGTGTCGATGACGAAATCCGCCCGGGCGCGCTTCTCGGCGTCGGGCATCTGCTTGGCCAGGATCGCCGCGAAGGCCGCCTCGGTCATGCCGGGGCGGGCGAGCACCCGGTCGCGCTGGATCTCGGGCGGGGCGCTCACCACAGCGACCGCGTCGCAGCGGCCCTCGCCGCCGGTCTCGTAGAGGAGCGGAATGTCGAGGACGACCAGCGGCGCCGCCGCGTGCCGCGCTAGGAAGTCCGTGCTGGCCGCCCGGACCAGGGGATGGACGATGGCCTCCAGCGCCGCCATCCGGTCGGGGGCGTCGAGCACCGCGGCGCGCAGCCGCGCCCGGTCGACGCCGCCGCCGTCGCCGAGCACGCCGGGAAAGGCCGCGCCGATCGCCGCGGCGGCCGCGCCGCCCGGACCGTAGAGGGCGTGGACGGCGGCGTCGGCGTCGTGAACCGGGACGCCGCGATCCGCGAACATCCGGGCCGTGGCCGACTTGCCCATGCCGATCGAGCCGGTGAGCCCGAGGATGACGGGTCCGGATCCGGCCTTCGGGATCATCCGGCGAGATCCGCCACGATCCGGTCGCGCAGCTCCGGGGTGACGGCGGGCCGCGCGCCGAACCACGCCTCGAAGCCCGGCACCGCCTGATGCAGCAGCATGCCGAGTCCGTCCACGGCGGAGAGCCCCCGCCGCCGCGCCGCCGCCAGGAGCTCCGTCTCCAGGGGCGCGTAGACGATGTCGGCCACGGCCGCCTCCGCCGGCAGGGGTGACAGGTCGAGGGCGAGGGGCGGCTGGCCCCTCATGCCGAGCGACGTGGTGTTGACCAGGAGGCCGGTTCCGCCGAGCGCCGCCGGCAGGTCGTCCCAGGCCAGGGCCGCGCCGATCCCCGGCGCGAGCGCCGCCACCGCCTCCGCCCGGGCCGCGGTGCGGTTGGCGACCCAGATACGCCGCAGGCCCCGCTCGGCGAGCCCCACCACGATCGCCCGTGCCGCCCCGCCGGCTCCGAGCACCAGGGCGGTGCCGCCCGCCCGCGCCGGCCAGGCTGAGCCGAGGCTGTGGTCGAGATGGGCGCAGAAGCCCGGCGCGTCGGTGTTGTCGCCGCGGATCCGCCCGTCGGGCTCGACCACCAGGGTGTTCACCGCCCCGATCGCCTTCGCCCGCGGCGTTAGAATGTCGGCCCGCGCGAAGGCCGCCTCCTTGTGGGGGATCGTGACGTTGCCGCCCCGGAAGCCCGAATCCGGCAGGGCGCGCATGAAGTCCGGGAACGCCGCCGGCGTCACGTCGCGGCGCTCGTAGGAGCCCGGGATCCCGTGCTCGGCGAGCCAGTGGCCATGGATCAGCGGCGAGCGCGAATGGGCGATCGGATGGCCGACCACGAAGGCGCGGGGCGTGGGATCGCGCAGGACAGAATCGCTCATGCCGCACAATCCTGCGCGAGGCGGCAGGCCGGGCCGCCGGCCTCCTCGATCTGCAGGGTGACGTGGCCGATGCCGAACCGCGCGCGCAGGCCCTCGGCGGTCCCGTTGAGGAAGCCGTTGCCCGGGAGGCGATGGGCCTGATGCCCCTCTGCCATCACGAGATGGACCGTCAGGGCGACGCTGGTGGTGCTCATGGGCCAGATATGCAGATCGTGAAGGCCGGCGACGCCCGGCCGTCCGAGGAGGAAGCTGGTCACCGCATCGGGAGAGATCTCCGGTGGCACGGCGTCGAGGGACATCGCCACGCTGTCGCGCAGCAGGCCCCAGGTCGCCCACACGACTAGAGCCGCGATGACGAGGCTGACCGCCGGGTCGAGCCAGGCGAATCCGGTGAGCTGGATCACGAGGCCCGCCACCACGACCCCGGCCGAGACGGCGGCGTCGGCCATCATGTGGAGGAACGCCCCGCGGACGTTGATGTCGCCCTTGGCGCCGCTGGCGAAGAGCCAGGCGGTGAGGCCGTTGACCAGGATTCCCACCGCGGCCACCACCATCACGGTCGTGCCCGCGACGGGCTCCGGATGCGCCAGCCGAACCAGCGCCTCCCAGATCACCGCCCCCATGGCGATCAGCAGGAACACGGCGTTGAACAGGGCGGCCAGGATCGACGAGCCGCGATAGCCGTAGGTGAAGCGCGCGGTGGCGCGGCGGCGCACCAGGATCGCGGCGATCCAGGCCGCCGCGAGGCCCAGAATGTCCGAGAGGTTGTGGCCGGCATCGGCCACAAGGGACATGGAGTTGCCGAGATAGCCGTAGGCCGCCTCGATCACCACGAAGGCGGTGTTGAGCACGATACCGACGGCGAAGGCCGTGCCGAAATCCTTCGGGGCATGCACGTGCCCGCCGAGGCCGCCATGGGTGTGCCCTGCGTGGGCGTGGCTTCCATGGGCATGGCCGCGGTGCGAATGGCCGTTACCGGAAGAGTCGTCGTGACAGGGACCGCCCTGAGAATGGCCGTCCTGCGAATGGTCATGCCCGGCCAAGGCGAGGCTCCCTCAAAAATCCAGGACCCCGGCGCCGCGCAGGCGGGCGAGGAGCGGCAGCAGCGGCAGGCCCAGCACGGTGCTGTGGTCCCCGACGACCGATTCGAACAGGTGGATCCCCGGCCCTTCGAGCTGGTAGCCGCCGACGCTCGACCGCACCCGCGCCTCGCCGGCGCAGTCCACATAAGCCGCGATGGCCCGGTCATCGAGGGGACGCAGGGTCAGCCGGGCGGTCTCCACGAAGGCGTCGTCCACCGCGCCGGCCATGACCACGGCGGAATGCAGGGCATGGGTGCGGCCGGACAGCCGGGCGAGCTGGGCCCGGGCGGCCTGGGCGTCGGCCGGCTTGTGGAACACGATGCCATCGAGATCGAGCACCTGATCGGCGCCGATGACGATCCGGCCGGGGTGGCACGCTGCCACCGACTCGGCCTTGGCGCGGGCGAGCACCAGGGCAAGGTCGGGCGGAGACAGGCCGGCGCTCTTCGCTTCCAGGGCGCGCTCGTCGACCTCCGGGGCGGCGGTCTCGACCGGCAGGGCGGCGCTCTCCAGGAGGAGGCGCCGGGTCGGGCTGGTCGAGGCGAGGAGGAGCGGTTGCGGACCGGTCCAGGGCGAGCGGGGCATCGCGCCAGTGTCACGGATCCGGTGAGTGGCGCAAGGGAAATGGATGCGCGTCGGGGCGGGGGCTGCGACGAGCCCCGCCGCCGGGATGGACCGGTCGGCGGGGCTGTCGCGGGGCCGATACGCAACCTGGCGCCCGACGATGATCCTGGCAGGGAGCGGTTAGGGGAAGGTCAACGGCCCGATCGCGCGGTCGGTGGTTTTCGTGTCGCGGCGGGACAGGGGCACCGGCCCTCCGACCCGCGCCTCAGGATGAGGTGGAGGGTCGGGGTGCCCGTCGAGCCGCCGCCTCAGGTGTTCATCGAGTCGAAGAAGTCGCTGTTGCTCTTGGTCTGGCGCAGCTTGTCGAGCAGGAACTCGATCGCATCGGTGACGCCCATCGGGTTGAGGATCCGGCGCAGCACGTAGGTCTTCTTGAGCGCGTCCGGCGGGACCAGCAGCTCCTCCTTGCGGGTGCCGGAGCGGGTGATGTCGATCGCCGGGAAGATGCGCTTGTCGGAGACCTTGCGGTCCAGGATGATCTCGGAGTTGCCGGTGCCCTTGAACTCCTCGAAGATCACCTCGTCCATGCGCGAGCCGGTGTCGATGAGCGCGGTGGCGATGATCGAGAGCGAGCCGCCCTCCTCGATGTTGCGGGCGGCGCCGAAGAAGCGC
The DNA here is from genome assembly GCF_008329595.1 of Methylobacterium sp. P1-11. Taxonomy (NCBI): domain Bacteria; kingdom Pseudomonadati; phylum Pseudomonadota; class Alphaproteobacteria; order Hyphomicrobiales; family Methylobacteriaceae; genus Methylobacterium; species Methylobacterium sp. P1-11. Next base: position 58,423 of record NZ_NPKS01000028.1, on the reverse strand, counting down.
TTGGGCCGCTGCAGGGCGTTGGCGTCGACACCGCCGGTCAGCACCTTGCCGGAGGACGGCACCACGGTGTTGTAGGCGCGGCCGAGGCGTGTGATCGAATCGAGCAGGATGACGACGTCGCGCCCGTGCTCCACGAGGCGCTTGGCCTTCTCGATCACCATCTCGGCGACCTGCACGTGGCGGGTGGCCGGCTCGTCGAAGGTCGAGGCGATGACCTCGCCCTTCACCGAGCGCTGCATGTCGGTGACCTCCTCGGGCCGCTCGTCGATGAGCAGCACGATCAGGTAGCACTCGGGATGGTTCAGGGTGATCGACTGGGCGATGTTCTGCATCAGCACGGTCTTACCCGTGCGCGGCGGCGCCACGATCAGGGCACGCTGGCCCTTGCCGATCGGCGAGACGATGTCGATGATCCGGGGTGAGAAATCCTTCTTGGTCGGATTCTCGAGTTCGAGCTTGAAGCGCTTCGTCGGGAAGAGCGGCGTCAGGTTGTCGAAGTGGACCTTGTGCTTGATCTTCTCCGGGTTCTCGAAGTTGATCGTGTTGACCTTCAGGAGCGCGAAGTAGCGCTCGCCGTCCTTGGGACCGCGAATCGGGCCCTCGACGGTGTCGCCGGTCCGCAGGCCGAAGCGGCGGATCTGGGTCGGCGAGATGTAGATGTCGTCGGGACCCGGCAGGTAGTTCGAGTCGGAGGAGCGCAGGAAGCCGAAGCCGTCCTGCAGCACCTCGACGGTGCCCGAGCCGATGATCTCGACCTCCTTGGCAGCGAGCTGCTTCAGGATCGCGAACATCAACTCCTGCTTGCGCATGGTCGAGGCGTTCTCGACCTCGACCTCCTCGGCGAAGGCCGTCAGGTCGGTGGGCGTCTTCGACTTGAGGTCCTGGAGCTTGACCTCGCGGACGCCCTCGAGGGCGGCAGGCATGGTGGGCCGATCGGTGGGCGCATCGGCCGGCTCCGCGGTCTCGATGTCGGCGAGGGCGTCGGGGTTTGGCGTCATGGGGTGTCTTGCAACCGACGGAAGAAGGTGGGAGGGCCGGTTCAGTGCCAGGCACCCGGGGGATGGGCGCCGGAGAGCGGGCCGCGCTGCGGCGAGGGGCCCGGGTCAGATTGGCGAAACCGATGAGGCAGGTCCCTCGCGGCTCACGGGCGCGCTGCGGCGCAGACCTTGTGATGAGGGCCACACACAGATAACGCCTTTTTCTCCTGCACTCAAGGGCCTCGCCGGGGCGCCGTGCCGGCGCTAGGCAGACGGGCCCGGGGACGGGGTCATCGGAACCGGGCCGGCGCGCGGCCGTTCCCCGTCCCGGCGCTGCAGCGCAGCAGACCGTCCAACCGAGAGTTCCCCTGACCGCCATGCGCGACGACGCCACCGGACGCACCCTCACCACCCACGAGCCGCGCCGGATCCCCTGGCTCGACATCATCTTCGGCTTCGGCCCCATGGTGCCGATCGCTCTCGGCACCGCGGTGGCGTGGTGGCTGAACGGCCAGCCCCTCGACTATCTGGTGGCGCTGTTCACCCTTCTCTATGCGGCCTCGATCCTGCTGTTCCTGGCCGGGGTACGCCGGGGGGTCAGCTTCCGGACCGAGGGCGGGCCGCAGGTGGCGCAGATCGTGACGATGCTGGTCCTGTACGGTCTCGGGCTGGCCAGCCTGTTCGCCGCCGTGATAGGCAAGGCGGTGCCGGCGCTCGCGATGCTGATCCTCGGCTACGCCGCCATCGGAATCCTCGACCCGATCGCGGCGCGCGCCGGCGAGGTGCCGCTGGCGCATGGCCGCCTGCGCCCGCTACAGATGCCGATCGCCGTGGTGAGCCTCGCTGCCCTGCTCTGGCTCAAGCTGACGGCACCGTACTGAGCGTCGCACCGACAACCTTGCCGCTCGCCGCCGTCATGCTTTAGAGCCCGGCCTCAACATCCCGCCCCGTCGGGAACGCGTCACTCCGGATGCTGGACCCGGATTCCGGGCCCGCAAGAAGCGAAGACGACCATGTCCAAGGCCGAGAGCAAGGCCGAGACCCTGAAGCCCCGCCTGCCGCGCGGCTTCGTCGACCGGCGCGCCGGCGAGATCGCCGCCCAGGGGCGAATGCTGGAGACGATCCGAAGGAGCTTCGAGCTCTACGGTTTCGAGGCCCTGGAAACCCCCTTCGTCGAGTACACCGAGGCGCTCGGAAAATTCCTGCCCGACCTCGACCGCCCGAACGCGGGCGTGTTCTCGTTCCAGGACGACGACGAGGCGTGGCTGAGCCTGCGCTACGACCTGACGGCGCCGCTGGCCCGGTTCGTGGCCGAGAATTACGACGCGCTGCCCAAGCCCTATCGCAGCTACCGGGCCGGCTACGTCTTCCGCAACGAGAAGCCGGGGCCGGGCCGGTTCCGCCAGTTCATGCAGTTCGACGCCGACATCGTCGGCGCCGGCAGCGTCGCGGCCGATGCCGAGACCTGCATGCTGATGGCCGACACCCTGAACCGCCTCGGGCTCGGCGGCCAGTATGTGGTCAAGGTCAACAACCGCAAGGTGCTCGACGGCGTCATGGAGGCGATCGGGCTCGCCGGTCCCGACAAGGCCGGCCAGCGCCTCACCGTGCTGCGGGCCATCGACAAGCTCGACCGGCTGGGCGTCGACGGCGTGCGCGACCTGCTCGGGGCCGGCCGCAAGGACGAGAGCGGCGACTTCACCAAGGGCGCGGGCCTCGACGCGGCGGCGGTCGGCCGGATCCTCGCCTACGTGTCGTTCCAGGCCGATGCCGCGGACGGCGCCGACAAGGTGGCGTTCTGGGAAAAATTCTTCGGCGGCTGGCACGAGGCGGTCGGCGAGTCCGAGACCGGGCGCGCGGGCATCGCCGAGTTGCACGCGATCATGCGCCTCTGCGCCGCCGCCGGCTACGGCCACGACGTGATCCGGGCCGATCCGAGCGTGGTGCGCGGCCTCGAATATTACACCGGCCCGGTCTACGAGGCCGAGTTGACCTTCCCAGTCACCAACGAGGACGGCCAGACCGTGCGCTTCGGCTCGGTGGCGGGCGGCGGGCGCTACGACGGCCTCGTCGGCCGGTTCCGGGCCGAGCCGGTCCCGGCCACCGGCTTCTCGATCGGCGTCTCGCGGCTGTTCTCGGCCCTGCAGCTGGTGGGCAGCCCCCTGATCGCCGGCGCCGAGGCGCCCGGGCCGGTGGTGGTGCTGGTCCTCGACCGGGAGAACATGGCCGATTACCAGCGGCTCGTCGCGCTCCTGCGCGCCGACGGCATCCGGGCCGAGCTCTACCTCGGCGCCGCCGGCATGAAGGCGCAGATGAAGTATGCCGACCGTCGCCGCGCTCCGGTGGCCATCATCCAGGGCTCGAACGAGCGGCTGGCCGGCGAGGTCCAGATCAAGGACCTGATCGAGGGCGCCCGGGCAGCCGAATCCATCGCCAGCAACGCCGAGTGGAAGGCGGCGCGGCCCGCCCAGTTCTCGTGTCCCGAAGCCGATCTGGTGGCGCAGGTCCGCGCCGTGCTGGCCCGGCATTTCACGGCTTCGGAGACCTGAGGCACGCGTGCATCGAACGCGGCGGCTCCGGCGGCGTTATCGTCCAACGGTGCCGCGGAGATGTCGGGATGCGCGCGAAGATCCTCATCCTGTCCACCGGCCTGCTCTGCGCCGGTGCGGGCCCTGTCTGGGCCGCCCGGCAGGTCCTCGACTGCCTGCCGAGCGCCGTCGCCCAGGCCACCCCCGGGACCGGCAGCGCCCCGATCCTGAGCACCGGGATGGCGGGTGCCCCGGCCCTGACGGTGCTCGCCCGCCGCAAGGCCGTCCGGCGCCCGCGCGGCGCGCGCCTTGGCGGCGGCCGGCCGCTCTGAGAGGATCCGACGCTCCGATCCCGTGACGGCTGCCGGCGCCGCCGGGCCCCTGCGCAATCCTGCGCGCGCGGCCGGCCTCTCCCCGCATCGGGGCGTGTCGCCAAGTCCGGCCGCGGTTGCTACAGAGCGCCCGCGAGGTGGATTGCGATGACACGACCGGAGGCAGGCGAGACGGGGGCGGGGGACGCGGCGCGCACGCGGCTCTCCGCGCATCTGGCGGCGGCGGGCTACCGGCCGGTGACGCCGCCGGTGCTGCAGCCGCTGGAGCCGTTCCTCGAGCTGTCGGGCGAGGATATCCGCCGGCGGATCTTCGTCACGCAGGATGCGGGCGGCGCCGAGCTGTGCCTGCGGCCCGAATTCACCATTCCGGTCTGCCGCCTGCACCGGGCCGTGGCCGACGGCCGGGCGGCCGATTACAGCTATTGCGGCCCGGTCTTCCGGCTCGCCGCCGACGAGCCCGACGAGTTCTTCCAGGCCGGGATCGAATCGATCGGGCGCACCGACACGCCAGCGGCCGACGCCGAGGTGCTGGGCCTCGCCCTGGAAGGCCTCGCGCTGTTCGGCCGGACCGATCCGGCGGTGCGGCTCGGCGACATGGGCCTGACCGTGGCGCTCCTCGACAGCCTCGCGGTCCCGCCCGCCGCCAAGCGCCGGACGCTCCGGGCGCTCGCCGCCGGCCGTTCGCTCGATGCCGTGACCAACGGCGCCGAGGGCGTCCGCCCGGAGGATCCCCATGCCGGCCTGCTGGCGGCGATCCAGGGCCAGGACCCGCGCGGGGTGCGGGCCTTCGTGGAGGACGTGCTGGCGATTGCCGGGATCTCGGCGGTGGGCGGTCGCAGCGCCGGCGAGATCGCCGAGCGCTTTCTCGCCAAGGCCTCCGCGCAGGCCCATGGCGGGGCCGGGCTCAACGCCGAGAACCGCGCGCTGCTCGACCGCTACCGGGCGATCGCCGGCCATCCGGATGCCGCCGCCCGCGACCTGCGGGCGCTGGTGGCCGATGCAGGCCTGCGCCACGACGCCCTCGCGGCCGCCCTCGACCTGTTCGAGGAGCGCACCGGCTTCATCGCGGCCCGCGGCCTGCCGATCGAGCGCTTCCGCTTCCAGGGCGGCTTCGCCCGCAACCTCGACTACTACACCGGCTTCATCTTCGAGGTGACCCAGGGGGATGCGTCGGGGGAGGGCCCGATCCTGGTCGGCGGCGGCCGCTACGACGGCCTGCTCGGCCATCTCGGCAGCCCGACGCCGCTGCCCGCGGTGGGCTGCACCTTCTGGATCGAGCGCGTGGCGGGAGCTGGCCGATGAGTGCCTCGGACGCGACCATCATGCCGCTGATCCTCGCCGTCCCGTCCAAGGGCCGCCTGCAGGAGAATGCCAGCGCGTTCTTCGGCCGGGCCGGGCTGAAGCTCGCTCAAGGAGCGGGCGCCCGCGACTACCGGGGCAAGCTCTTGGGCGTCCCCGACGTCGAGGTGCGCTACCTCTCGGCCTCCGAGATCGCCGCGCAGCTCGCCTCGGGCAGCGCCCATCTCGGCGTCACCGGCGAGGACCTGATCCGCGAGACCCTCCCGGACGTGCGCGGCCAGGTCGAGCTGCTGACGCCGCTCGGCTTCGGCAACGCCACCGTGGTGGTGGCGGTGCCCCAGGCCTGGATCGACGTGCGCGACATGTCCGACCTCGACGAGGTGGCGGCCGGCATGCGCACCCGCCACGGGCGCCGCCTGCGGGTCGCCACCAAGTACGTGAACCTGACCCGCCGGTTCTTCGCCGAGAAGGGCGTCGCCGATTACCGGATCGTCGAGAGCCTGGGCGCCACCGAGGGGGCGCCGGCCGCGGGCTCGGCCGAGATCGTTGTCGACATCACCACCACGGGGGCGACGCTCTCGGCCAACGCCCTGAAGGTGCTGGACGACGGCATCATCCTGCGTTCGGAGGCGAACCTCGTCGCCTCGCTCAAGGCGCCCTGGGGCGAGGGCCAGCGTGCGGCGCTCCGCACCGTGCTCGGCCGCATCGCCGCCGAGGAGCGCGCCCGGACCACCCGGGAGGTGCGCGCCGCCCTGCCGGAGAGCGGCCCGATCGACCTCGCCACCATCGCGAGCCTGCACGAGGCCGCGTTGCCCTACGGCGCGCCGACTGGCCCCGACGGCGAGATCGTGCTGCGCTGCAAGGAGGCTGCGGTGTTCGACCTCGCCGATGCCCTCGTGGAGGCCGGCGCCCGGGCCGTGACGGTGCGGCGGGTGGACTACGCCTTCGCGGCCGAGAACCCGCTGGCGGAGCGGCTTCTGGCGCGGTTGTGAACGGCTCGCTGGATCTCGTCTGCAGCGTGAGGCTTCCGCTATTAAGGCCCCTGCTTGGCGAATTCCGCCAGCACCCCGCGCAGCACCTTGAGCCGCGCGTCGTAGACTGCGGTGAGGCAGGCGACATCGCCCCCGCAGCCGCGGCGCTCTTGCAGCCACGCCTCCTGGTCGTCGCGCAGCTTCGCCTGGCCGCCCATCGGCAGCACACTCTTCAGGATCTCGAACCGGGTCGCCATCTCGACGTCCCGGTCGTTGAGCGGAAGATGGGCGCAGATCGCCGCCTCGTCGGGAGCCCCGGCCTTGTCGCACGGGAAGCTTGCGGCCCGGGCGGGCGAGGCGGCCGCAAGCACGCCAAGCGACAGGACGAGGACGAGAGGCTTCGACATGGCCACCTAACGGCCCGCCGCCGTAAAGGCTCCGGCCGGAGCGGCGGCAGGATGAATCGACCTGGGACCACAGGATCCCGGAATCAGGGGCCCGGCTTGACGATCGCCAGGATGACGATGCCGATCATCAGGAGCGTCGGCACCTCGTTGAGCACCCGGTAGAACCGGTGGCCGCGGGTGTTCCGGTCGGCGGCGAAATCCTTGACCATCCGGGCGAGCCAGCCGTGGATCCCCGACATCGCCAGCACCAGCACGAACTTCGCCTGCAGCCAGGGGCTCGCGTAGAAGCCGCTCATCCAGGCGAGCGCCAGCCCGAACACCCAGGTGGCGATCATCGCCGGGTTCATGATCGCCTTGAGCAGGCGGCGCTCCATCACCTTGAAGGTTGCGCTCTGCGCCTCCGAGCCCGGCGGCAGGCTCGCATGATAGACGAACAACCGGGGCAGGTAGAGCATCCCGGCCATCCAGGCGATCAGGCTGATGACGTGGCCGGCCTTGATCCAGTCGTACAGCACGGGCTCAGACCTGAGCTTGGCCGCGGAGCCGGATGAGCATCCGCTCGACATGGGCGACCGGCGTCTGCGGCGTGATGCCGTGGCCGAGATTGAAGATGTGCGGCAGGGCGGTGGTCGCCGCCAGCACGGTGTCCACCGCCGCGTCGAGGGCCGCGCCGCCTTGGATCAGCGTGTCGGGATGGAGGTTGCCCTGCGTCACCGTCGTGGCCGGCACCGTTTCCCGCAGGGCCTTCAGGTCCACACCCCAATCGACCCCAACCGCGTCGGCGCCGGTCTCCGGCACCACCCGCGCATGGCCGTCGAGACCCGAGCCGCGGGCGAACACGATGATCTTGGCGCCGGGCACCCGGGCGCGGACGCCGGCCACCATCCGGGCGATGGGCTGCAGCGACCAGCGGGTGAGGGCATCGGCGGCGGGCGCGTCCGGCAGGGCGCTCTCGGCGACGTCGCCGACGGGCTCGACCGTGCCGCCGGAAGCCGAAACAGCAAGCGGCAGGGTTCCGGCATGGGATTCGAAGATTTGCACCGCATCGGCGCCGGCCTCGAGCTGGCGCACGAGGTAGTCGGTCTGCACGGTGACGAGGCGGTCGATCAGGGCGTCAACCAGGGCGGTGTCGCCCTCGGCCAGCGCCCGCGCGGGGGCGAGGTCCGGCGTGCCGCGGCCGCCGATCATGTAGCTCGCCACCGTCCAGGGCGCGCCGCAGAAGCCGAGCAGCGTGGTCTCGTCCGGCAGTTCCGCCCGCAGCCGCGTCACCGTCTCGAAGACCGGCGCGAGGTGGGTCATGACCGCCGGGTCGCCGGCCTCGCGCAGCCGGCCGTAGGCCTCACGTCCGTCGAGCGGGTCGAGGCGCGGGCCCTCGCCCTCCACGAAGCGCACGTCCTGGCCGAGTGCGTGCGGGATGACGAGGATGTCGGAGAACAGGATCGCCGCGTCGAAGCCGAAGCGGCGGATCGGCTGGAGCGTCACCTCGACGGCGAAATCAGGGCTGTAGCAGAGGTCGAGGAACGAGCCGGCTTCCGCCCGGGTCGCCCGGTATTCCGGCAGGTAGCGGCCGGCCTGGCGCATCATCCAGGCGGGAGGCGGTCCGATCGCCTCGCCTTCGAGGACGCGCAGCACCTTCCGCTCGGACGTCTTCCGCCCGGACTCGCGCTCCGTCCCCGTCATGGTCGTTCCCATCCCGTCTCCGTCATCCCGCATGCCCGTCGGCGCGCGTCCTGTCGAGTCGCGGCGCGGCGATCCCCACACAGGCCCCTTCGAAAAGAAAAGAGAGATTCTAGGACTCTGTTTTTTCTATTGGGGGGCCGAATCTCGGGGGCACAAAAGCGTCCACAGGCGGTCCCCGACGCTGCGCCGTTAACGAGGCTTTAAAGGATTTGCTCCATCTTGCGAGAACCGGATGGTCCGACAGCACCTTGGCAACGCCGAGTCGTGTACGGGCCCCGGATGCGTCCCGGATTCTCCCAGAGGCCCGGATTCCGCGCGTCCCGCCTGCCTGCCTGTGAACGGCGGAGTCGATAGCGCGCAAGAGAATCGGCCTGGACCGGCCCAGTCGGGCATCCTATCCACACTCATCGACTCCCCTGGCGGCCGGCGGTGGACAACGTGGGCGCCGCGCAAGGCGGCCGCAGAGTCGACCGCAGAGGCGATCGGAATGGGCCGCAGCTACTTCCACCTCCACCTCGTCTCCGATTCCACCGGCGAGACGCTGATCAATGTCGGGCGCGCCGCGGCCGCGCAGTACGAGGGCGTGTCGGCGATCGAGCACGTCTACCCGCTGGTGCGCTCGGCCGCGCAGCTGGACCGGGTCATCTCCGAGATTCGGGCGGCGCCGGGCCTCGTCCTCTACACCCTGGTGGGCGGCGATCTCGGCGAGCGGCTGGAGGAGGTCGCCCGCGAGACCGGATCCCCCTGCCTGTCGGTGCTGCGGCCGGTCCACGACCTGCTGCGCGCCTATCTCGGCGCCGAGACCACGGCGCGGCCCGGCGCCCAGCACATGCTGAATGCCGAGTACTTCAAGCGCATCGACGCGATGAACTTCACGCTGGCCCACGACGACGGCAACCTGCCGGACGATCTGGAAGAGGCCGACGTGATCCTGCTCGGCGTCAGCCGGACCTCGAAGACGCCGACTTCGATCTACCTGGCCAATCGCGGCCTCAAGACCACCAACCTGCCGCTGGTGCCGGGCATGCCGCTGCCGCCGGCGATCGAACGGGCTAAGAAGCCCCTGGTCGTCGGCCTGTTCGCCTCGCCGGAGCGGATCGTGCAGATTCGGCAGAACCGGCTCTCCAGCCTCAACGCCGACGAATCCTCCCTCTACGTCGACCGCTCGGCGGTGGCCGACGAGATCACCGCCTCCCGCCGGCTGTTCGTCAAGAACCGCTGGCCGACGATCGACGTGACCCGCCGCTCCATCGAGGAGACCGCGGCGGCGATCGTCGACCTCCACCGCGACCACCGCCTGAAATTCATCGCGGATTGAGACGGGGTTCCCAAGGGGCTGAGCCCTTTGGCGGGATTCGGGGGCGGAGCCCCTGAGATACCAGGGCTCCGCCCTGGACCCGCGAAAGGTCTCGATCTTTGGAAACCGGGACGTATCAGCTGCCGCTCAAGACCGCCCGGACCAGAGCGAGGCCCGCCACCAAGCCCACGAGGCCGGCGGCGACCGAGGCCAGGACGTAGAGAGCGGCCATACCTGTTTCACCCCGCTCGTACAGGCTGACCGCGTCGAGCGAGAAGGTCGAGAAGGTCGTGAAGCCGCCGAGGATTCCGGTGGTCAGGAACAGCCGGGCCGGGTGGCCGGCGGCGCCCCGCAGGGCAAAACTCTCGGCGAGCACGCCCATCAGGAACGAGCCCAGCCCGTTGATGATCAGCGTGGCGAGGGGAAAACCAAGACCCGGCAGCAGCCGGGCGACCGCAACATTGATCCCGTGGCGGAAACCGCCACCGAGCCCCGCTCCGACGACGACGATGAGGGTGTTGATCATACCTGCCCTTCCTGTTCGGTCGGGCGGCCATGTCCTGTCGCGGCTTCGGCGCACGGCCCCACCGCGGACGGCGAAAGGCGCGCCCGTGCGGTAGGAGCCATCAGCCCGGCATCGGATGCCGGGCGGTTGTCGGGGAGCTCCATCCCCATCGGGGACAGGCTTAGCGCAGGTTGGCGGGAAGGGGAATCCCGGTTTTCCCGCTTCCGCGCCGGGTCGTGCCGCTCCGCGCGTCAGCGGGCGTAGGCGAAGTGGCTGCGCTGCTCGATCTGGGCGGCGTAGAAATCCTCCACCACCTCGCGGACCACCTCGGCGAGCTCGTCGCCCCGGTGCTCGTCGAGCTGGATGTCGCTGCCGACGGTCCGGCCGATGGCACAGCTCGCAGCACCCGGCATCAGGCGCTCGTTGTAGCGCTGGTTCAGGCCCGAGACCGAGATGTAGTTGCTGCCGCCGAGTTCCGGACCGTACTTGATCTTGATCTTCTGCTCGGTATCGGTCCCGCGCAGCCGCGCACACAGGCTGATGAAATTGTCCTGATCGATCTTGGCCTCAAGGCCGGTGATGCTGCCATGGACGTTGTCCTCCTCGTTGAGGACTTCGGCCATGAGGTTCAGGACGCCGACCACCGGCTCCAGCGCCCGGGCCCCTTCCTCCAGGAGCTTCTTGCGGAAGTCGTTGCTGCGGGCATCGGCCTCCTGCAGTCGAGCGCGAAACCTGTCCTTGACCTCGTTGGCGCGTGCCATCGCGCTCCTCCCTGGTGGTTCACCCGATGCTTTGTCGCCCGGGTAACCGAAACCTACGGGGCCAATTCAGATGACGCAAGATAGTGCAAAATATTGATGCCTGCCCGTATCTTGAGCTATTGCACAGGAATAATACTTGCTCATGAACTGTGCAAAGGCGGAAGCTCCGGGAGCAGGGATTATTTCAGGAGCTGCAGCAGGCTGCGTCCAGCCGGAGTCTTCAGTTCCTTCGCATCGAGCGTTCCGTCATTGTCGGGGTCGGCCGCCTTGAAGCGCTGCTCGACCAGGGCGAGGTATTCCTTGCGGTCGAGGGTGCCGTCGGAATCGGTGTCGGCCGCCTTCAGGTCCTTCTTGCTGAGCCGGCCCTTCAGCTCCTTGGCGTCGACGGTCCCGTCCTTGTCGGTCTCGGCGCCGTCGAAGACTTGTCCGGCCGCGGCCCGGGCCTCGGCCAGATCGATCGTGCCGTCCTTGTCGGTGTCGACCATCTTGAGCGTGCGCTCGGTACCGGAGGACCGGGCGAGGGCCGTGGACGGGAGCGTGGCCGGCAGGAGGAGGGCGGCGGCGAGCGTCGCGGCCAGGACGGGTCTGTGCGCAGTCGCGGGCATGGAGGATCTCCGTGGTAATCGGTGCCGGCATCCCAAATCACGGCCCCCCGCGACGTTCCGGGACGCGCCTTCACAAGGTGCGGAGCGGCGCTTCGCTCAGCGGAGCGGACCGTCCAGAGGCGCGAGCCGCTCCGGCCCCGGGGCCGCGGCGGCGCCCGGTTCGGGGCGTGACAGGGTCCGGGCCAGGGCCCGCAGGTCGGGGACGGGGGTGCCTGACGCGCCGAAGACCGCCCGGTCGAGGGCCGCGAACGCGGCCGCGAGGTCGGGCCGCGCCCGCCAGATCCGGGCGAGGTCGGGGGCTTCCCGCGTCGCCGCGTCGAGGGCCGCGCGGAACCGGGCCGCGTCGCCCGCGCGGGCCGCCTGATGCAGCGCGCGGCGCGCGGCGGCGGAGAGGCGCAGACGCGGCCGGCCGAGGCCGAAGCCGATCAGCGCCAGGCCCAGCCCGAAGGCGGCCAGCGCCGCGGCGGCGACCACGAGCGGCGAGGGGATCAGGGGCGGCGCCCGGTCGGTTTCGCGGTCGGGCAGGCCGCCGCCGATCTGCCGGGCCGGGATCTCGGTCTCGCGCATCGTGCGGGTGCTGGTGTCGAACCACGGGATCGCGATGGCGTCGAGGGGAATAATCTCCGGCACGCCGGGCTTCACGTCCCACTGGTAGGTGGCGCGGGCGACCGGCCCGGAAGGGGTCAGCAGCGTCTCGCGGGTCACCGGGCCCGCGAAGGTGATGATGCCGCGGGTGCGCATCACCGGCCGGGGCGGCAGGCCCTCCGCGACCATGCCCTGCGCCTCCAGGGTGACGATCCGGCGGGTGGTCTCCCCGACCTTGATGGTCTCGGGGTCCGGGCTCCAGGAATCCGTGATGGCGACGTCCTTGGCCGGCAGCCACCAGGGCTCCTTGGCGTCCGGACCGCCGGTGGGCTCGGTCCAGGCCGCCACCGGGAAGGCGATCGGCTTCGAGCGCACCTCGACCACCCGCCGCTCGCCGACATCGTTGATCGTCAGCTTGTGGGTGAAGGGCTCGATGGTGAACTGCCCGGCATGGTGCGGGAAGACCGCCACGGTGCGGTCGAACGCGATGGCGCTCTGGCCGTCGGGGAGCTTCGTCTTGCTCCAGTGATCGCGGCCAAGCTGCGTCCAGGAGAAATTGGCGAGCGAGGGCTGCACCACCTCCTCCAGCAGGATCGGCTGCTTGTAGACTCCATGGATCTTCAACAGCACCATCTCGCGGGAGAAGGGCGCGCTGTTGCCGTTCAGCTCGGCGGTCACCGTCAGGGTGAGGTCGCCGGGTTCGATCTCGGCTTGGGCCGGGATGGGGGCGAGGAGGCTGAGGACGAGGGCGAGCAGGACGCGCGCCCTCCCTCTCCCCGCAGCGGGGGGCGGGAGGCAGCGCGTTTGGGAAAACCCAATACAACTCACCACGGGTTGCTCCCGGCGGGGATCGCGGTGCCGGCCTCGACCCGGCGGGTCTGCTCGGCGCGCAGGCGCAGCTTGAGATAGCGGCCGGGATCGTCCGGCAGGGTCTGGAGCCAGAGCCGGTCCGGGCGGATCTCGTGGGCCTCGAAGCTCTTGGTCACCCGGCGGACCTCCCGCTCGGGGGCCTCGGCCACCATGGCGGCGCCGCCGCCGGTCCGGCCCCGACCCGCCGCGTCGCCCGCGGAGCCGCGGGCCTGGCCCTTGCCGGCGTCGATCGACTGCTGCTCGGCCTTGCCGCGGCGGGCGACCTTGCTGTTGCCGGGCAGCGACGCGCTGGCGTTGGACTCCTTGTTGCCGGCCAGACCCTCGCCGCTGGAGGCGGCGTTGATGTCGTTGTTCTGATCCTGGTTGGCGGTGTTGTTGTAGCGGGCGCCGTACTGGGCCGTGCCGTTGGCGATGCCGCCGCCGGGCCCGCGGTCGATCACCTCGGCCTGCATCCGGGCGATCAGCGAGCGGTTGGCCTGCGCGTCGGCATCGCGGGGGTTGAAGCGCAGGGCCTCGTCGTAGGCCGCGAGCGCCCCGTCGAGGTCGCCGGCCTTCGCGAGGGCGTTGCCGAGATTGTAGCTCGCGCGCCGTCCGCCGGTGCGGAACAGCGCGATCGCCGCGTCGTAGCGGCCGGCCTCGTAGAGCGCGGCGGCGCGCCAGGCCGGATCGACGAAGACATCGGCGGCGAGGCCCGGCAGGCCGAGTCCCATCAGCAGCCGCCCGAAGCCGGTGCGGGGCTGCGAGATCGCGAGCAGAGCCAGGAGGGCGATTCCGGCGAGCGCCAGGCCGGCGATCCGCGCGCGGCGCCGCCAGCGCGGCGGCAGGCCGGCCCGGAGCGGGGCGGCGAAGCCCGTATCGGGGAGGGTGAGCCGCATCACGCGCTCCTCATCATGCGCTCCTGCGGAACAGCAGCAGGGCCGGCAGCGCCGCCAGCAGCAGCAGCCAGCGTCCGAGATCCGCGTAGGCCAGGACGCCGTAGCCGCCGGCCGCGAGGTGCTGGGCGAGTCCGGCGCCGACCGCGTCGAGCACCGGGCCCGGAGTCGCGATGTCGGCGGTCGTGCCGCCTCCGGCCCGGGCGAGGGCGTCGAGGGCGGTCCGGTCGGGCTTGGGCGCTCCGGACGGCAGCGGCTTGTCGGCCGGGACGAACAGGGTCTGGAGTCGCCAGCCGTGCTCGGCGATGGCGCGGGCCTCGCGGGTGGCGGCCTCGCCGATGCCGTCGCCATCGCTGATCAGCACCACGTCGGCCGCCACCACGTTGGCCTCCGCCAGGGTGCGGCGGGCCAGCGCCAGCCCGCGCTCGGGATGGGAGCCGCGGTCCGGCACCGTGTCGGCGTCCAGCGCGAACAGGGTGGTGCCGAGGCTGTCGCGGTCCGTGGTCGGGGAGGCGGCGAGGTAGGCGTCGCCCGCGTAGACCACGAGGGCGACCGCCCGGGTGCCGGCGGCCTCGGCCACAGCGGCGGCGGCCTGCCGAACGCCCTGGAGGTTGCCGCCCTCGGTAACCGAGCGGGAGAGATCGACGACAATCACGGTCTCGTCGAGGTTGCGGAAGGTCCGCCCGTCCGCCCGTTCCACGGCCGGTCCGGTCAGTGCAAGGGCGATCAGCCCGGCCGCCAGCGCGGCCGAGAGGTTCGCCTGCCGCCGCCCGCCGAGTACCGCGCCGGCCCGGGCGAGATGGGCCATCAGCGCCGGGTCGACCGCCCGGGCCCAGTCGCCCAAAGGCGCCGAGCGCCACGCGGCGCGCAACGCCAGCAGGACGACGACCGGGATCGCCAGGAACCACCAGGGGCGCAGCAGCGCGACGGTGCCGAGGAGACTCATCGGGCCGGTCCTCTCGCCCAGATCCCCTTATCCTGAGGTGCGAGCGTAGCGAGCCTTGAAGGAGGGTTCCAGGGATTGCGCGGCCGGCTGGCGGCGTCCTTCGAGGCCTGCGCTACGCTCGGGCACATCAGGACGAGGGCGTTGGTCGGAGGTGGGGGATGTGGATCCATCACGCGCCCCTCCGGCTCGCGAGCAGCGCGGCGGCGGCCAGCAGCGCCAGGGCGGCCGGCCAGGGCCAGAGGTCCCGGCGTAGGGGCAGGGGCGGGGCGAGCGCGCGGCCGCCCTCCAGCCGGTCGATGGCGTCGGCGACCCGGACCAGATCCTCGGTGGTGCGGACCCGGAAGGCCTCGCCGCCGCTCGCCTGCGCCATGTCCCGCAGGGTCTCGGTGTCGACCACGTCCTGCTCGCCGTCGGCGTCGGCCATGTCGCGCGGGCCCAGCGCGATCGTGTAGACCTTGATGCCCAGCTCCTTGGCGAGCTCCGCCACGTCCTTGGGGGCCGTCTGGCCGGCATTGTTGGCGCCGTCCGACAGCAGGATCACGGCCTTCGCGGCTTTCTCGCCCGGCCTGACCCCGGCGGCGTCCCCCCCTGCGTCCCGCGGGTCCAGGCGGCGCAGAGCGAGCCCGAGCCCGTCGCCGATCCCGGTGGAGCGGCCGCTGATGCCGATCGTGGCCTCGTCCAGCGCCCGGGCGACCGCGGCGGTGTCGAAGCTCGGCGCCGCCGCCACATAGGCTTGGTCGGCGAAGATCACGAGGCCGATCCGGTCCCCGGCCCGGCGCCGGATGAAGTCGGTGCCGACGCGCTTGACTGCGGTGAGCCGGTTCACGGTCTCGCCGTCGAGGGCGAAGTCGCGCCGCTCCATGGAGCCCGACAGGTCCATGGCGATCATGATCTCGCGGCCCGAGGCCGGGAGTGCGGCCGCCGGCATCACCAGCCGCGGCCCCGACAAAGCCACCACCAGGGCGATCCAGAGCGTCCAGGTGAGCAGGGCCCGGCGGCGCCCCCGGGCCGCGAGGTCGGCGCCGGAGCGCGCCCCGCCCACCAGGGTGGCGGGCACGCGCAGGGCGCCGCTGCCGCCCTCCGGCTCCGCCGGGATCAGGCGCGCGGCCATCAGCGGCAGGGGCAGCGCCAGCAGCGCCCAGGGTGCCGCGACGTCGAAGACCGACAGGAACGCACTGAGCCACGCGGGCAGGAGCGCGCTCATGCCCGCAGCCGCCCGATCAGGCGGGAGAGCTCGGCGTCCAGGGCGTCGAGGTCGGGATCCTGCCGCCGGTACAGCCCGTCGGCGAGCACCCGGCCGGCGCCCCGGGTGAAGAAGTCGGTTCGGAACCGCCCGTCCAGCCGGGCCGCCCAGTCGGCACCCATCGCCCGGGTCCCGGTCTCGCCGGACCGGTCGAGGGAGCGGTCGAGGCGGCGTAGCAGCCGGGCCTGGGCGACGAGACGCGCCTCTGGGTCGAGGCCGCGGCTCCGGGCGAGCTCGGCGAGCGCGGCCCGGCGGATGGTGGCCCACGCCCGGCCGCGCCCGTAGCGCACGAGCCCCACCAGCAGGGCGGCGAGGAAGCCGAGGGCGGCCGCCGCGACGACCTCGCCCTGCACGGCGCCGGCTGCGCCGCCGGGCAGGTGCAGGCCCCGGAGCTGGTCGAGGGACAGGGGGATCTCGGCGGGCGCGACGGGATTCATCGGGTCGCGCCGCGAATCAGGTCGCCGGGGATCGGGCCGCTGGGTCCGGCCTCACAGCACCGCATCGAGGCGCTCCATGAGCGGCGCGTAGGCCTCCGGGCCGGTCTCGACGTCGAGGCGCACGCCCGCGATGCCCCGGCGGGCATAGTCGGCGAGCCGGGCCTCGGCGGAATCCCCCGCCGGCCCGGCCGCGGTCGGCAGCGCGGTCCCGCGGCGGCCATCCGCCAGGGCGAAGGGGTAGAAGCCCGGCGGTCGGGCGCGCTCGAAGGCGTCGCTCACCAGGATCAGCCGGATGGCGATCCGCTCGGCGAGCAGAGTCAGGAGCTCGTCGAAGCCCGGGCCGGGATTGTCCAGGGCGCTGGCGATGACGAGGTGGCCGCCGGCCGGCAGCAGGTTGCGGGCGAGGGCGAGCGTCGCCTCCAGCGGCGGCTCCGCGCGCGCCGGGGAACCGGACTCGGTCCCGAGCGCGTCGGCATGGGCCTGGGCGAGGGCGCCGGTGACCGCGATCATGGCACGCTCGCCACCCGCGGGCCGCAGTACGGTCGGTGCGCCGGCGGAGGCCACCGCGAGGCCGACCCGGCCGCCATCGGCGGCGACCCGCCAGCCGAGCAGCGCCAGGGCCTCGGCGGCCGCCACCGAGCGCAGGGCCCTTCGGGTGCCGAACAGCATCGCGGGCCGGAAATCGGCGAGGAGCACCACGGCGCGGTCGCGCTCGTCGTGGTGGGTGCGGACGTGCAGCTGTCCGGTACGGGCCGTGGCGTTGCGGTCGATAAAGCGGCGGTCGTCACCCTCGGACCAGAGGCGGACATCCTCCGGCTCCGAACCGCGCCCGCGGCGCCGGGTGACGATGCCGCCCGGCAGGCCCGCCAGCGTCCTTGTGGCGGGGGCGGAACCCCGCCGGGCGAGGTGGCGCAGGCCCATCAGGGCCTCGCCCGAGAGGTGGATGCCGTGCCCGGCGGGATCTCTTCCTCCGCCCTCCCGACCCTCGCTGACGCGGGAGCCCCCCTCCTCCGCAGAGGGGGGAGAAGATCTGCGGCGCGCTTGGCCCAACCCGAACACCGTCAGAGCGCCCGCACCCGCTGCACCAGCTCGCCGACGAGGCCGCGCGCCGTCTTGCCCTCGGCGGCCGCCCGCCAGGTCAGGCCGATGCGGTGGGAGAGGGCGTCGCGGGCCAGCTCCGCGACGTCCTCGGGCGTGACGTGGTCGCGCCCCCGCAGCCAGGCCCGGGCCTTGCCGGCCATCATCAGCGCCAGGGTACCGCGCGGGGAGGCCGGATGCTCGATCATGGCGCGCAGGTCCGGGGCGGCCGCGTCGGTGCGGGTCGCCGCCACGAGCCGGACCAAGTAGTCCTTGAGCGCCGGCGACACGTAGGTGGCGAGTGCCGCCTCCCGGGCCGCGCGCACGTCCGCCAGCGACAACCGCATGGTCATCGCGTCGACGTGGTGGGTGATCTCGCCCTCCACGAGGTCGAGGATCGCCCGCTCGGTGGCCTCGTCGGGCATGTCGACGACGACGTGCAGGAGGAAGCGGTCGAGCTGCGCCTCCGGCAGCGGGAAGGTGCCGGCATGCTCGATCGGGTTCTGGGTCGCCACCACCATGAACGGATCGGACAGGCGATGCGTGTGGCCGGAGACCGTCACCTGCCCCTCGGCCATGGATTCGAGCAGCGCCGACTGCACCTTCGGGGGGGCGCGGTTGACCTCGTCCACCAGCACGAGGGCATGGAACAGCGGGCCGGGCAGGAACTCGAAGGTGCCGCTGTCCTGGCGCCAGACGGTGGTGCCGGTGAGATCGGCCGGCATCAGGTCCGGGGTGCACTGGATGCGCGCGAAGGAGCCGTCGAGACCGTCCGCCAGCCGCTTGACCGCGCGCGTCTTGGCGAGCCCCGGCGCGCCCTCGATCAGCAGGTGGCCGCCGGTCAGGAGCCCGATCAGCAGGCGCTCCACGAGGCCGGCGCTGCCGATCAGGCCGCGCTCAAGGCCCTCGCGCAGCGCCATGACGCGGCCGTGCAGGGCGGCGTCCGGACTGGTGTCGGGCCGGCGTTCGGCGAGGGCGCCGCTGGTGGCGCCGCTCATGCGGAGAACGATCCGGTGCGGACCGAGTCCGCCCGTCGGGCCATATCCTGGGCCGTGTGCTGCATCCTGCACGTCTCCTCGGCCGGGTCCCGAATTCTTAAGGGATCCTCAGGCTCTTGCCGGTGTGCCCGCTGCCCGGTGCGGCCGTCAATCCCGCTTCGGGCACGCTTTCCGGTCCGGGCGCGGCCACGGTGTCACGGTTCCGTCACCTCCCCGCTTTCATGAGACGGTGATGACCAGCTACGCCGCCCTCCCCGAAGAACTGAAATCCGCCATCGGCCTGCTCGTGGCCTTCGTGCTGGGCACGATCATCGGGGCCGAGCGGCAGTACCGGCAGCGCACCGCGGGCCTGCGCACGGCCGTGCTGGTCGCGGTCGGGGCCAGCGCCTTCGTGGATCTCGGCATGCGCCTGACCGGCCCGGACGGGGGCGTCCGCACGGTGGCCTACGTGATCTCCGGCATCGGCTTCCTCGGCGCCGGCGTGATCATGAAGGAGGGGATGAACGTCCGCGGCCTCAACACGGCCGCGACCCTGTGGTGCTCGGCCGCGGTCGGAGCCTTCTGCGGCGCGGACCTGCCCCTGGAGGCGGTGTTCGTGATGGCGACGGTGCTCGCCTGCAACACCGCGCTCCGGCCGCTGGTGAACGCCATCAACCGCGCGCCGATCCGCGAATCCGCCACCGAGGCGACCTACGAGGTCCAGGTCACCACGGCGCCTGGCGAGGCCGGGCCGGCCCAGGACCTATTGGTGGAGCGTCTTGAGGCGGCGAACTACCCGGTCGGTAGCGTCGAGATCGAGGAGCGGGGCGAGAATGCGGTCGACGTGGTGGCAACGCTCACGGCCAGCGCCGTGAAGGCGGAGGAACTCGACGCCGTGACCAACGAACTGGCCCGCATGCCCGGCATCCGCCACGCCACGTGGTCGGTGCAGACCGCCGACTGAGCGTGTCCGGGCACCCGTGGGCGTCAGGGCTTTTCGAAATTAGCGGCGCCGTGGGCGCGATCGGGCCCGCGCTCCGACGGCAGGCCCCCGGGATCCAGCAGTCAGCGGCGCGGGTCGAGCGGGCGGCTGCGGCGTTCGATCACCACGGTCGGGCGGGTACGCCGCTCGACCACCACCGTGCGCGGAGCTCGGCTCGGGCTCGCATGGGTCAGGATCCGCTCGGGCGCGCGCTCCGGCTTGACCTTCTTGGCGGCCAGGACGTGGGGGCGGACCTCCTCGGCCGGCAGGCCCATCAGGCCCGCGGCGATCTCAATCTGCTGCTCGACATCGTCCGCGAGATCCTGTGCGGCGGCGACCGCCTCGCTCACGGTGGGCGGCTCGCGGCGCACGCGAATCGGTGGCAGGTCGGCGAAGCTCTTCTGCGTCTTCTTCACGGGGCGACTCGCAGTCTTCATGCGGCGAACATAGCGCGTTCCGAGCCGGTTGTGCAGTGCATCAAAAACGTGTGATGGGCGCCTCGAGGACATGTCTGCGGTGTGTAGGACGCGGATATGATGCGCGCCCAGGCACCTTCTGCTCGATCCGCCAGGCATCTGGGCGATCCCGAGGCTGCCGGGACCCTTCACCGGTCCGTGCGGCATAGTAGCACAGATGTCTGCCTCACGGTCGCGACTCTGCTTACGCGCCCTTCGGCCCGGCGTGGTACGATCTGTCCATGACCGAGAGCCTCGATCCCCGGCTGACCCCGGCCCGGCCGCACGTCGCCGATCTCCGCCTGCGGGACCGCATCACGGCGGCGCGCTACGTCGCCGGCACGAAGCGGCGCGTGACCGCGCCATCGGCGCCGCTGCGCCGCGCGCCCGCCGCCGATGCGGGGCTCGATACCGAGGCGCTTCTGGGTGACGCGGTCGATCTTTACGATGTGGCGGAAGGCTTCGCCTTCGTGCAGCTCGCCCGCGACGGCTATGTCGGCTACCTGCCGGCCGAGAGCCTGGGTCCGATCGATCCGGAGCCGACGCACCGCGTCACGGCGCTTCGCACCTTCCTGTACCCTGAGCCGGACCTGAAGCGGCCAATCCTCGGCCATCTCAGCCTCGGTGCCCGCCTCACGGTGACGGGTGAGGCGGCCGCCTATCTGGAGACGCCGGGCGGATACGTGTTCGCCCGCCACTGCGCCCCACTCGACACCCACGAACCGGATTATATCGCCACGGCCGCGCGGCTCGCCGGCACCCCCTATCTCTGGGGCGGCCGCACCAGTCTCGGCCTCGACTGCTCGGGCCTCGTACAACTCTGTCTGGACGCGGCCGGGCTGCCCTGCCCACGCGACGCCGACATGCAGGAGCGGGCGCTCGGCGAGGCGCTGCCCCTCGACCTCGCGCGCCTGCGCCGGGGCGATTTCGTCTTCTGGCGCGGCCATGTCGGGTTGATGCGCGATCCCGAGACGCTGATCCACGCCAACGGCCACCACATGGCGGTGGCGGCGGAGCCGCTGGCCGAGGCGGTCGCCCGCATCGCGGCGCACAGCTTCGGCGCCGTGACGGGAACCCGGCGGCTCTGAGCGGACCTAATGAGGGAGAGGGTCCAAGTCCCGCGGCAATCGTGCTACAGAGCGGCTCCGCTTCCCTCTTCTCGCCCGGTTCCTGGGCCAGTCCTGTTGACAGGACAGCCCCGCCCTCGCCACATCCCCCGCATGACCGCCGATATCGCGACCACCGAGCCCGTCCCGGGCACTGCCGGCAAGCCGCCGCTGGAAATTCTGCTCTGCGCCCCGCGCGGGTTCTGCGCCGGCGTGGTGCGGGCCATCGATGTCGTGGAACGGGCTCTCGCCATCTACGGGCCGCCCGTCTACGTCCGGCACGAGATCGTCCACAACAAGTACGTGGTCGAGAGCCTGAAGCGGAAGGGCGCCGTGTTCGTGCGTGAACTGGACGAGGTGCCGGACGGCGCCGCCCCGGTGATTTTCTCCGCCCACGGCGTAGCGAAGACCGTGCCGGCCAACGCCGATTCGCGCGGGCTGACCACGATCGACGCCACCTGTCCGCTGGTGACCAAGGTCCACCGCGAGGCCGAGATCCACCACAAGCGCGGCCGCCACGTGCTGCTGGTCGGCCATTCGGGTCATCCCGAGGTGGTCGGCACGATGGGCCAGCTGCCCAAGGGCTCGATCACCCTGGTGGAGGATCTCGATCAGATCGAGGCCCTGACCCCCGACAATCCCAACAATCTCGCCTGGGTTACCCAGACGACCCTGTCGGTGGACGACACAAGGCACATCGTCGACGCGCTGAAGAAGAAGTTCCCGACTATCACCGGGCCGCACAAGGACGACATCTGCTACGCCACCACCAACCGCCAGGAGGCGGTGAAGCAGGTGGCGCCGCTGGTGGATGCCCTGATCGTGGTCGGATCCTCGAACTCCTCGAACTCGCAGCGCCTGCGCGAGGTCGCCGAGCGCGTCGGCTGCCCGATCACCCGCCTCGTGCTCCGTGCCGAGGAGATCGACTGGCCGGCCTTCGAGGGGATCCGCAAGCTCGGCCTCACCGCCGGTGCCTCGGCCCCCGAGGTGCTGGTCGAGGAGATCATCGACGCCTTCGCGGCCCGCTACGACGTGATCGTCGACACGGTCTCGACGGTGATCGAGGACATGGTCTTCCCGCTGCCGCGGGAGCTGCGCAGCGAGGCCGCCGAATAGGCGGCCCGATCGGACAGCGCGGGCCCGACCCCTCGGGCTCGAGGCGCGGCAGGTCTTATGCGGGGGCGCTTCGGCGCCCCTTGCCATGTTGAACTTCCGACATCAGAGCGCAGACACGTGGCCGTCTACACCGAGGTATCCGACGCGGCGCTCGCCGATTTCCTGTCCGCCTACGCGATCGGCAGCCTGCTCTCCTTCAAGGGGATCGCGGAGGGCGTCGAGAACTCGAACTTCTTCCTACACACCACCGACGGCGCCTACATCCTGACGCTCTACGAGAAGCGCGTCCGGGAACAGGACCTGCCGTTCTTCATCGGGCTGATGGAGCACCTCTCGGCCCGCGGCCTCGCCTGCCCGCAGCCCGTGCGAGACCGGACCGGCCAGGCCCTCGGCCAGCTCTGCGGCCGGCCCGCCGCCATCGTGAGCTTCCTGGAGGGTGTCTCGGTCAAGGCGCCGGGGGCCGGGCATTGCCGGGAACTCGGCCGGGCGCTCGCGGAGCTGCATGCTGCAGGCCGGGACTTCCCGATGGTGCGGGAGAACAACCTCTCGGTCTCCGCGTGGCGACCGCTCTTCGCTCAGGCGGAGGCCCAGGCCGATTTGGTCGAGCCCGGGCTCGCGGAGCGCACCCGGGCCGACCTCGCCTTCCTGGAGGCGCATTGGCCGCAAAACCTGCCGGGCGGCGTGATCCACGCGGATCTCTTCACCGACAACGTGTTCTTCATTGGCGACGCCTTGTCGGGCCTGATCGACTTCTATTTCGCCTGCACGGACGCCTTCGCGTACGACCTCGCGGTCTGCCTCAACGCGTGGTGCTTCGAGGCCGACGGCACCTTCCACCGGGATATGGCGGCGGCGCTGATCGCCGGCTACGAGGCGGTGCGGCCGCTCGAACCGGCCGAGGTCGCGGCACTGCCGATCCTGTGCCGGGGGGCGGCGCTCCGCTTCATGCTCACCCGGCTGGTCGACTGGCTGAACGTGCCCCCGGGCGCCCTGGTGAAGCCGAAGGATCCGCGGGAGTTCGATCGCCGGCTCGCCTTCCACCGACGGGCGCCCCACGCGCGGGATTACGGGCGGCCGAGCTGAGGACCGGATGAGCACCGATGAGACCAGGCCCGGCGGGCAGGCCGCGGCCGAGCTGAAGCGCGTCAAGATCTACACGGACGGCGCCTGCTCGGGAAATCCGGGGCCGGGCGGCTGGGGCGCGATCCTGATCTTCGGCGACACCCAGAAGGAACTTTCCGGAGGAGAGGCCCACACGACCAACAACCGCATGGAGATCCTGGCGGCGATCGAGGCGCTGGAGGCTCTGACGCACCCGTGCCGGGTCGACCTGTTCACGGACTCGCAGTACCTGCGCCAGGGCATCACCAGCTGGATCCACAATTGGAAGGCGCGGGGCTGGCGCACTGCCGACAAGAAGCCGGTGAAGAACGAGGATCTCTGGCGCCGCATCGACGCCGCCCGCGCGCGCCACGAGGTGGCGTGGCACTGGGTGAAGGGCCACGCCAGCGACCCGCTGAACAACCGGGTCGACGCGCTGGCGGTGGCCGCGATGCTGCCATTCAAGCGGCGATGAGGGCGGATTTGGCTTCTTGGCCGGAGGATATGACGGGTCTCGGAGCTGCCACTCCCTCTCCCTCCCTGCGGGAGAGGGTAGCCCGCGAAGCGGGTCGGGAGAGGGGAGCGACGATGCAGAATATAGCCCCGGTCGTCATGAAGGCTGCGCCAGATCCTGAACCCGGGTTCACCCCTTCCAACCCCAGCTGACGAAGGGGTGACCCTTCCCCACCGATGGGGGAGAAAGGGAAGCGGATCCGATTGCAGGCTTTCTCGAGCGCACGATTCAGCGACTCAATCCGTCTCCCCGTCCAACCCCAACCAGTGCCGACCGTCCCGGGCCAGGAGCGCGTCGGCTTCCTTCGGGCCGGCGCTTCCGGCCGGGTAGAAAGCCACCTCCGCCTGCGGCCAGCCCTTGAGCAGCGGATCGACCGCGGCCCAGCCGGCCTCGATGTTGTCGGCACGCTGGAACAAGGTGGCGTCGCCGGTCATGCAATCGTAGAGCAGCGTCTCGTAGCCGACATTCGGCCGGTCGGCGAAGAAGTCCTTGTAGCGGAAGCCGGACCGCACCCGGCCGATCTTCATCTGCGGCCCCGGCACCTTGACGTTGAACTCGGTGCTGACCCCGTGGTCGGGATCGATCAGGATCCGCATCACCGTGGGCCCGAGATCGGCGGTGGGCGTATCCTCGAACATCTTGAACGGCGCCGGCTTGAACAGCACGGCGATCTCGGTGCGCCGCCCGGTCATGCGCTTGCCGGTGCGGACGTAGAACGGCACGCCGGCCCAGCGCCAATTCTCGATCTGCAGCTTCAGGGCGATGTAGGTCTCGGTGACCGAATCCCTGGCCACATGCGGCTCGTCCCGGTAGGCCGGGACATTGCGCCCCTCCGAGGTGCCGGCCGTGTATTGGCCGCGCACCGCGTCCTCCGGCGGGATCGGCTTCACGGCCTCGGCGAGCTTGGCCTTCTCGGTCCGCACGGCTTCCGCGCCGAAGGAGTTCGGCGGCTCCATGGCGACCATGCAGAGCAGCTGGAACATGTGGTTCGGCACCATGTCGCGCAGCGCTCCGGTCGGCTCGTAGAAGCCGCCGCGCTCCTCGACGCCCACGGTCTCGGCCGCGGTAATCTGGATGCTGTCGACGTATTCCCGCCGCCAGACCGGTTCCAGCAGGCCGTTGGCGAAGCGGAACGCCATGATCGACTGTACCGTCTCCTTACCCAGGAAGTGATCGATCCGGTAGAACTGGCTCTCGTCGCCTTGGCGGAGGATGCGGGCGTTCAGCTCCTTGGCCGAGGCGAGATCGGAGCCGAACGGCTTCTCGATGACAACCCGGCGGAAATTCTCCCCCTCCTGCTTAAGCAGGCCGGCCTGCCCGAGCCCATCCACGATCGTTCCGAAGAAGCGCGCCGCCACCGCGCAGTAGAACACAGCGCTGCCGGTGACCCGCTCCTTCACGGCCGCGAAGGTCTCGGGCTTCTCGAAATCGCCCTTCAGGTAGTGCAGCCGGTCGCGGATGAAGCCCCAGCTTTTCGGATCGATATGGTCGGCGTGGAACTCCGAGGTCGGATCCTTGCTGAAGGCTTCCAGGGCCTGGGTGAGGTTGTCGCGCAGGGATTGGTCGGTGCCGTCGCTGTGATCGACACCCAGGATCGAGAAGCCCTCGGACAGCAGGCCCGCGCCTGCGAGATTGTAGAGCGAGGGCATCAGCAGGCGCTTGGTGAGGTCGCCGCCGGCCCCGAAGATCACCAGCGTGCAGGGAGGTGCCGGCTGCGTGCCGCAGGCGGCCGTGTCCTTGAGGGCTCTCGTCGGTTCGGCCATCCCTGACTCCATCTGGCTGCGGTGCAGCAAACCGGCCTGACAACCCGCCGCAGCGAGGCCCGTTCCGGCCCCCATGGGCTATGCGGCGCCGAGCCTAGGATCAAGGAACCCCGCATGCATATCCATGCCCACGAACCCTTGGCTCACAGCCACGTCACCGTGAAGGTCCGGCTCGGGGCATGCGACCAGGCCCTGACGGCGCTTCGGACCAGACGCGCCTGTCGGTCGGGAGGCCGCCCGCTGTCGCAGACCACATCGCTGCGCGCGTGAGGCGCCCGAGGGTCCGATCGAGCGGAACTGCCGGAACAGCCTACTCGTCGGGGCGGACCGCCTGGCCGCCCCGGTCGATCGGCAGGCTCGGGCCCTTCAACTCGGAATCGCTCGGCAGGGAGCGCACGTCCCAGCCGCCGCCGAGCGCCCGAATCAGCGTGACCGCCGCGGTGAAGCGGCTCAGCCGCACCTGAAGGGCATTGACCTCGTTGTTCACGAGCAGGTTTTGCGCGGTCACCACCGTGGTGAAGTTCTGGGTGCCGGCCCGGTACTCGTTGAGCGTGATCTCCACGGCCTTGCGCGACAAATCCACTGCGGTGTCCTGGGCTCGCTGCTGCTGGCCGAGGATGCGCAGGGCCGCCATCTGGTTCTCGACCTCGGCGAAGGCGGCCAGCACCACCTGCCGGTAATTGGCCACCGCCGCGTCGTAGCCAGCCTCCGCCGAGCGCAGAGCCGCCGTGCGGGCGCCGCCGTCGAACAGCACCTCGCTGCCGGAAGCCGCCACCGACCAGACCTGGTTGGCGGCCGAGAGCAGCCCGTTGCGGGTCGCCCCCGAGATGCCGCCCTGGGCCGAGATCGTCACCGTGGGGAAGAAGGCCGCCACCGCGACGCCGATGCGCTCGCTCTGCGACTGAACGAGGCGCTCGGCTTGAGCCACGTCCGGGCGCCGCTCCAGCAACTCGCCAGGGATGCCCACCGGCACGCCGGGCGGATTGCGCGATATGCCGGCCACCGGGATCGACACCTCCGAGGGGGGACGCCCAATCAGGGTGGCGATGGCGTTGACGTACTGAACCCGGGTCAGGCGTACCGCGATGGCCTGGGCCTCGATGGTCTGGACCTGGGTCTGCGCGGTGATCACGTCGGACCGGGCCGCCACGCCGGCCGCATACTGGTTCTCGGTGATCGCCAGGGTCCTCTTGAAGTTCTCGACGTTCTCCTCGAGCACCTTCTGGAGGGAATCCGCGTAGCGCACCGTCAGGTAGTCGGCGGCGATCTCCGCCTGGATGCTCAGGCGAGTCAGCGCGATGGTCGCGGCGTCGGATTGCGCCAGGGCCGCCTCGCTCTCGATGTTCCGGCGCGTGCCGCCGAACAGGTCGAGCTCCCAGCTCGCCTGCCCCAGCAGCGACACGTTGGTGCGCGTGGTGCTGCCGCTGCCGGTCCGGGTGATGCTCGGCGCGCCGATCACCGTCGGGTACAGGGCGGCCTGGGCGGAGGCGACCAGCGCCCGCGCCTGCCGGTAATTCGCCACCGCCTGCCGGAGGGATTGGTTGTCGACGTCGACCAGGCGGATCAACCGGTCGAGGGCCGGATCCCGGAACACCCGCCACCAATCGCCGCGCTCCACGGCGTCGCTGGGGTTGGCCTCGCGCCAGCCCTTCCTGTGTGCTGCGACATAGGCTGGGCTGTCCTCCCGGACGCCACCCTGCTTGTAGGCGAGTGGGGTCTCCACGGAGGGCCGGGTGTAATCGGGGCCGACCACGCAGCCGGCGAGGAGGGGCGCGGTCAGCAGGAGGGATGTGAGGCCGAGGAGGATAGACGATGCCGTCCTCCCATCCCGACACGTGGGGGTGACGGACCATCCAGCCCGCGCCCTCATCCTGAGGTGGCCGAGTGCAGCGGAGGCCTCGAAGGAGCCCTCCAGACGGCGCCGCGATCCCTGGAGCCCTCCTTCGAGGCTGCTGCGCAGCACCGCAGGATGAGGGCGCTGATTGGACGAACCTTCACACCCGGCCGGAGCCGCCGCTGTTTCACGTGAAACCTTAACCATCATTCCCCGGCCGGCAGCGCCGCTTCTCCGCCCCGTCCGGCGCGTCTGCGGCGGTTGAGCACCCTGTGCCGGAGGCGATCGAGGGTGAGGTAGACGACGGGGGTGGTGTAGAGGGTCAGGATCTGGCTCACAATCAGGCCGCCGACGATGGCGATGCCGAGCGGCCGGCGCAGCTCCGCGCCCTCGCCGTTGGCCAGGATCAGCGGCACGGCGCCGAGCATGGCCGCCAGCGTCGTCATCATGATCGGCCGGAAGCGCAGGAGACAGGCCTCGCGGATCGCGTCCACGGGATTCGCGCCCCGGGTGCGCTCGGCGTCGATCGCCACGTCGATCATCATGATCGCGTTCTTCTTCACGATGCCGATGAGCAGGAACACCGCGATCAGCGCGATGATGGTGAAGTCGGTGCCGGTCACCAGCAGGGCCAGCACCGCCCCGACGCCGGCCGAGGGCAGGGTGGAGAGGATCGTCAGCGGGTGCACGAAGCTCTCGTACAGGATCCCCAGCACCGCGTAGACCGCCAGGATCGCCGCCAGGATCAGCAAAGGCTGGCGCGAGGCCGAGGCCACGTAGTTCTTGGCCGCGCCGGCATACTCGCCGTGGATCGTCGCCGGCAGGTGCAGGGAGGCCATGGCCCGGTCGATGGCGTCCGTGGCGTCCGACAGGCTCTTGCCCGGGGCGAGGTTGAACGAGATCGTGGTCGCCACGAACAGGCCCTGGTGGCTGACCTGCACGGGGGCGTTGCCGGGCTCGATCCGCGCGAAGGCCGAGAGCGGCACCATCGTCTCCTTGGCGGCCGAGACCGGGGCGCTCGACGAGGCGCCGCCCTTGCTTGCCGCGATCGCGTTGGAGGACGCGTTGCGCGCCGAGTCGGAGGCGATGGCGGCGGCGTTCGAGGCCGTGTCGGCCGTGCTGGCCGAGGCCGCCGCGCCCGCACCGCCCGAGGCGCCCCCGACCGCGCCGGTGCCGGCGGCGGCCCCCGCGGCACCCGTGGCCGCCGACGACGCGCTGCCCGGGCTGCTCGTGCCGGTCGCCGCGTTGGTGTTGACGCTTCCGCCCGCCGCCACGGTGCCGGCGACCGCGTTGGTGGTCGCCGAGCCGGCCGCGTTGCCCCCCGAGGTGGAGACGTAGATCTGCTTGAGCGTCTCCGGCGTCTCCAGGTAGCGCGGCGCGATCTCCATCACGACGTGATACTGGTTCAACGGATTGTAGATCGTCGAGACCTGGCGCTGGCCGAAGGCGTCGTAGAGGGTGTTGTCGATCTTGTTCGGGGTGATGCCGTACCGGAACGCCGTCGCGCGGTCGATCACCACCCGGCTCTCCAGCCCGCCCTCCTGCTGGTCGGAGGTGACGTCCGCGAAGGTCGGGTCCTTCTGCAGGGCAGCGAGCAGCTTCGGGGCGGCGGCGAACAGCTCCTCGGCGGTGTCGCCCTGGAGAGTGTACTGGTACTGGGCGAAGCTCTGGCGGCCGCCCATCTGCAGGTCCTGCCGGGGGAAGACATAGAGCCGCGCGCCCGCGACCTGCGCGAGCTTCGGCCGCAGCCGCGCCATCACGGCGGAGATCGGTGCCCGCTCGTTGAGCGGCTTCAGCCCGACGAACACGTTGGCCGAGTTGGTGCCGCGCCCGCCCGTGAAGCCGACGACGCTCTCCACCGCCGGATCCGCGCCGACGATCGCGGTCGCCTGCTTGAGCTTCTTCTCCATCGACTGGAACGAGATGCGCTGGTCGGCCTGGACGCCGCCCATCATCTGGCCGGTGTCCTGCTCGGGGAAGAAGCCCTTCGGGACGATCACGTAGAGGTAGACGTTGAGGCCGACCGTGGCCAGCAGGCTCAGCAGCACGAGGCGCGGATGGGCCAGCGCCACCGTGAGAGTGCGCGCGTAGGCGCCGAGCAGCCGGTTGAAGCCGCCCTCCAGGATCCGGATCAGCAGGTTCGGCCGGCGCTCCGCGGCGGGCCGGCCGTCCGGGCCGTGCCCCTCGGCCCGCAGCAGCCGGGCACACATCATCGGCGTCGTGGTCAGCGACAGCACCAGGGAGATCAGGATCGACAGCGACAGGGTGACGGAGAATTCCTGGAAGATCCGGCCGACGAGGCCGCCCATCAGCAGGATCGGCAGGAACACCGCGATGAGCGACAGGCTCATCGAGATCACCGTGAAGCCGACCTCCCGGGCGCCGATCAGCGCTGCCTGGAGCCGGGGCTTGCCTTCCTCGATGTGCCGCTGGACGTTCTCCAGCACCACGATGGCGTCGTCGACCACGAAGCCGGTGCCGATGATCAGCGCGGTCAGCGACAGGATGTTGAGCGAGTAGCCGAGCAGGTACATCGCCGAAAAGGTGCCGATGATCGAGATCGGCACCGCGACCGCCGGGATCAGCGTGGCGCGCCAGGAGCGCAGGAAGCCGAACACCACCAAGATCACGAGGCCGACTGCCACCAGCAGCGTCTCCTCGGTGGCCGAGAGCGAGGCGCGGATCGTGGCGCTGCGGTCGCCGGTGAGCTTGATGTCGATGCCGCCGGGCAGGGCCGCGGTGATCTGCGGCAGCGCCTCCTTCACGGCGTTGATGGTCTCGACCACGTTGGCGCCGGGCTGCTTGTAGACGAACAGCAGCACGCCCGGCTCGCCGTTGACGATGCCGAGGTTGCGCTTGTCCTCGACGCCGTCGAGCACCTGCCCGACATCGGTGAGCTTCACCGCCGCGCCGTTGCGGTAGGCCACGATGATGTCGCGGTAATCGGCGGCCTTGCGGCCCTGGTCGTTGGCGTAGAGCTGGTAGCGGCGGTCCCCGACGTCGATCTCGCCCTTGGGCGAGTTGGCGTTCGCCGAGGCCAGCGCCGCCCGGATGCCTTCGAGGCCGATGCCGTAGTTGAACAGGGCCGTGGGATCGAGCTCGACCCGCACCGCCGGAAGGGACGAGCCGCCGATATCGACGTTGCCGACGCCGGGCAGCTGCGACAGCTTCTGCTGCACCACCGTGGCGGCGGAATCGTAGACCTGGCCGCGGGTCAGGGTCTGCGAGGTCATGCCGAGGATGATGATCGGCGTGTCGGCGGGGTTGAACTTGCGGTAGGTCGGGTTCTGCCGCAGCGCCGCCGGCAGGTCGGCGCGCGCCGCGTTGATCGCCGCCTGGACGTCGCGGGCCGCCCCGTCGATGTCGCGGTTGAGGCCGAACAGCAGCACGATCCGGGTGGAGCCCAGCGTGTTGGTGGACGTCATCTCGTTGACGTCCGCGATGGCGCCGAGCCGCCGCTCCAGGGGCGCCGCCACGGTGGCGGCCATGGTGTCGGGCGAGGCGCCGGCCATCTGCGCCTGGACGAGGATCACGGGGAAGTCGATCTGCGGCAGCGGCGCCACCGGCAGCTTCAGGAAGGCGAACAGGCCGGCGAGCAGCACGCCGATCGTGAGCAGCGTGGTCGCCACCGGCCGCCGGATGAACGGCTCGGAGATGTTCACGGCAGCGCCTCGCCGCCCGTGAGATCTGGCCCCCGTCGCCCGGAAATCCGCCGCTCCAGCCGGTCGAACGCCAGATAGATCACCGGCGTCGTGAACAGGGTCAGCACCTGGCTGACGATCAGGCCGCCCGCAATGCAGATGCCGAGCGGCTGGCGCAGCTCCGAGCCCACGCCGGTGCCGAGGATCAGCGGCACCGCGGCGAAGAGTGCCGCCAGCGTCGTCATCAGGATCGGCCGGAAGCGCAGGAGGCAGGCCTGGAAGATCGCCTCCCGCGGCTCGAGCCCGTCCTCGCGCTCCGCCTGGAGCGCGAAGTCGATCATCATGATCGCGTTCTTCTTCACGATGCCGATCAGCAGCACGATGCCGATCACCGCGATGATGTCGAGCGACAGGCCGAACAGCATCAGGCCGAGCAGCGCCCCGATCCCCGCGGACGGCAGGGTGGAGAGGATCGTGATCGGGTGGATGAAGCTCTCGTAGAGCACGCCCAGCACGATGTAGACGGTGACGATCGCCGCCAGAACCAGGAACAGCTCGTTGCCGAGCGCCGATTGGAAGGCGAAGACCGAGCCCTGCGGCACCACCCGGAACGAGGGCGGCAGGCCGATCTCGGCCTTGACCCGCTCGATCGCCTCGACCCCCTGCCCGAGGGCGGCGCCCGGAGCGAGGTTGAACGACACGGTGGTGGCGGGGAACTGGCCGAGATGCGAGATCAAGAGCGGCGCCCGCCGCTCGCTGATCCGCGCCACCGCGGAGAGCGGCACCTGCCCGTTGGCCGCCGTGGAGGAGGGCAGGTAGATTGCGTCGAGGCTGCGCAGGGTCGTGTGCAGCTTCGGGTCGGCCTCCAGGATCACCCGGTACTGGTTGGACTGGGTGAAGATCGTCGAGATGATCCGCTGCCCGAAGGCGTCGTAGAGGGCGTTGTCGATGGTGGCCGGCGTGATGCCGTAGCGGCCGGCGGTGGGCCGGTCGATGGTCACGTAGGCGGCGAGCCCCTGGCCCTGGTGGTCGCTGGCCACGTCCGTGACCACGGGCGACTTCGCCAGCGCCTCGGTGAAGCGCGGCACCCAGGTCTCGAAATCGTCGATGTTCGGGCTCTCGAGGATCACCTGGTACTGGGTCGCCGAGACCGCGGTGTCGATCGTCAGGTCCTGGACCGGCTGCATGTAGAGCCGCATGCCGGGCTGGTTGGTGGCCGCCGCCGAGATCCGCCGGATGATCGCGCTGGCGGACGCCGTGCGCTCGTCCCGGGGCTTCAGGTTGATCAGCATCCGGCCGGAATTGAGCGTGACGTTCTGGCCGTCGACCCCGATGAACGACGACAGGCTGGCGACGTCCGGATCCTTGAGGACGATCTCGGCCATGCGCTGCTGGCGCTCGGCCATGGCCGCGTAGGAGACCGACTGGTCGGCCTGGGTGATGCCCTGGATCACGCCTGTGTCCTGCACGGGGAAGAAGCCCTTGGGGATCACCGCGAACAGGTAGACGGTGAGCGCGAGCGTGCCCAGTGCCACCAGCAATGTCAGGCCCTGGTGGTTCAGCACCACCCGGAGCGAGCGGCCGTAGGATTCGATGGTGCCGTCGATGGCGCGGCGGCCGAGGCGGGCGATCACGCCCTCCCGGCGGGGCGCGGCCTCGGGCACGTGCTTCAGGAGCCGCGCGCACAGCATCGGCACCAGCGTCAGCGACACCACCGCCGAGATGATGATGGTCGCCGCCAGCGTGATGGCGAATTCGTGGAACAGCCGCCCGACCACGTCGCCCATGAACAGGAGCGGGATCAGCACGGCGATCAGCGAGACGGTGAGCGAGATGATGGTGAAGCCGATCTCGCGGGAGCCCTTGAGCGCCGCCTCGAGCGGCGAGTCGCCGGCCTCGACATGGCGGGCGATGTTCTCGATCACCACGATGGCGTCGTCGACCACGAAGCCGGTGGCGATGGTCAGCGCCATCAGCGACAGGTTGTCGAGAGAGAAGCCGTAGAGGTCCATCACCGACAGGGCGCCGACCAGCGACAGGGGCACCGACAGGCTCGGGATCAGGGTCGCCGACAGGCTGCGCAGGAACAGGAAGATCACCAGCACCACGAGGGCGATGGCGAGGCCGAGCTCGAACTGCACGTCCTCCACGGAGGCGCGGATCGTGGTGGTCCGGTCGGTGAGCGGCGCCACCGCCACGGCGGCCGGCAGGCTCGCCTGCATCTGCGGCAGCAGCGACTTGATCTTGTCGACCGTGGCGATGACGTTGGCGCCCGGCTGGCGCTGGATGTTGAGGATCACCGCCGGCGTCGCGTCGGCCCAGGCGCCGAGCTTGGTGTTCTCCGGCCCCTCGACCACGTCGGCGACCTCCGAGAGCATCACCGGGGCGCCGTTGCGATAGGCGATGATCGCGGAGGTGTAGGCCTTCGGGTCGCGGATCTGGTCGTTGGCGTTGATCGCGTAGGACTGCTTCGGCCCGTCGATCGTGCCCTTGGGCGTGTTGACGTTGAGGTTCGTGATGGTGGTGCGCAGGTCGTCGATGTTGAGCCCGTAGGCGGCGAGCGCCCGGGCGTTGAACCGCACCCGCACGGACGGGCGCTGCCCGCCCGAGATGCTCACGAGGCCCACGCCCGCCACCTGGCTGATCTTCTGGGCCAGCCGCGACTCCGCCAGATCCCGCACCTGGGTGAGCGGCAGGGTCTTGGAGGTCAGCGCCAGCGTCAGGACCGGCGCATCGGCCGGGTTGACCTTGGCGTAGATCGGCGGTGCCGGCAGGTCCGAGGGCAGCAGGTTGCCGGCGGCGTTGATCGCCGCCTGGACCTGCTGCTCGGCGATGTCGAGGGACAGGTCCAGGCTGAATTGCAGGGTGATGACCGAGGCGCCCGCGGAGGATTGCGAGGTCATCTGGTTGAGGTTGGCGAGCTGGCCGAACTGCCGCTCCAGGGGCGCCGTCACCGAGGAGGTCATCACCTCGGGGCTGGCGCCGGGATAGAAGGTCTGGACCTGGATGGTCGGGTAGTCGACGGCCGGCAGCGCCGAGACCGGCAGGTTCAGGTACGACACGCCGCCGACGATCAGGATCGCCAGCATTAAGAGCGTCGTGGCCACCGGGCGGAGGATGAACAGGCGGGACGGGTTCATGGGCGGCGCCCGCTATCCATCCCCGCACGGGCCATCCCCACCCGGGGGAGGGTACCACGTCCGGGCCTCGGGATCGCGAGGGGCGGGTCTCCCGGGCTCGCCCTCATCCTGGAGTGCCGAAGCGGAGCGGAGGC
The DNA here is from genome assembly GCF_008329595.1 of Methylobacterium sp. P1-11. Lineage (NCBI taxonomy): Bacteria > Pseudomonadati > Pseudomonadota > Alphaproteobacteria > Hyphomicrobiales > Methylobacteriaceae > Methylobacterium > Methylobacterium sp. P1-11. The sequence continues at coordinate 24,268 of NZ_NPKS01000028.1, read as the reverse complement.
CTCGAAGGAGCCCTCCAGACAGCGCCGCGATCCCTGGATCCCTCCTTCGAGGCTGCTGCGCAGCACCTCAGGATGAGGGCAAGACTGGGACCGGCCTCCCGGAGGCTTCCCGCGAACAGGGGCGGTGAGGCCGCGCGTCCTGCGTGCTGCCCCGCTCACTGCGCCTGACGGCGCCGGTGCCGACGACCGCCCTCCGCTGCACCCTGAGTCTCCACCGCCGCGTCGGCCGGCGCGCCGGGCTTCACCTCACCCTTGCCATCGGGCTTGGCCTCGGCGGCCTTCCCGTCCCCTGCCGCAGGCGCGCCCTCGGTGATCCGGACCGGGGCGCCGTCCTTCAGCCGGTCGGTGCCGTCCGTGACGACGCGGTCGCCCGGGTTCAACCCGGAGACCACCACCGTGGTAGTGCCGTCGGTCTCGCCCGTCTTGATCGGCCGGACCGTGACCTTGCTGTCCCCGTCCATCAGGTAGACGTAGGTGCCGGGCGTGCCCTGGAGCAGGCTGGAATTCGGCACGAGCGTCGCGCCCCGCACCGTGTCGACGGTCAGCTTGGCGTTGACGAACTGGTTCGGAAACAGCTCCTCGTCGGCATTGTCGAACAGCGCGCGCAGCTTCACCGTGCCGGTGGTCGTGTCGATCTGGTTGTCGACCGTGTCGAGCCGGCCGGTGGCGATCTCGTGGGCGTCGCCCCGGTCGTAGGCCCGCACGGTCAGCTTCGCGCCGGCCCGCACCTGCCGCATCACCCGCGCCACGTCGTCCTCCGGCAGGGTGAAGACCACCGAGATCGGGTGGAGCTGGGTCACCACCACGATCGCCGTGGAGGCGGCCGAGATGTAGTTGCCCTGGTCGACCTGCCGGAGGCCGACCCGCCCGTCCACTGGTGACGTGATGTGCGTGTAGGCGATGTTGAGCTTCTGCTGGTCGACCAGCGCCTGGTCGGCCGCGACCGTGCCCTCGTTCTGCTTCACGAGCGCGGCCTGCGTGTCGACGTTCTGCTTCGAGATCGAGTCCTGCCGGTTCAGCGTCTGGTAGCGCTGCAGGTCGAGCTTCGAGTTCTGCAGCAGCGCCTGGTCGCGGGCGAGCTGGCCCTGATACTGGGCGAGCAGCGCCTCGTAGGGCCGGGAATCGATCTGTGCGAGCTCGTCGCCCGCCTTGACGGTCTGGCCCTCGCGGAACTTCACCTGCATGAGGTAGCCGCTGATCTGCGACTTCACCGTCACGGTGGCGAGGGGCGTCACGGTCCCGAGCCCCTGCAGGATCACCGGCATGTCGCCGGTCGTGACGTTGGCGATGCCCACCGCCTGCGGCATGTCGGCGCCGCCGTGCCGGCCGCCGCGGCCGCCGGTCCGGTGCGCCGTGGCGGGCTCGGCGCCCTTGTCGGTGCGAGCCTCGTACCAGCGATGGCCGATCGCCCCGGCGCCGGCGAGCAGCACTAGGATCACGAGCCAGCGGATCGGCCGGAAACGCCGGGTCCGGACCTCGCGCGCGGGCGCCTCGCCGGGCTGGTAGGCGCGGGCCGTGTCGGTCCGGATCGGTGAACTCTCGTTCATGCCTGACTAGAGCACAGGACGGTCGTCTGCGCGACCGGCGGCACCCTATCCCTCGCTGTCCAAGCCCCCATGCCGCCTCCGGAACGCCGCGTCCCGGAAGCCCATCCTGAAGCCGCCCGATCCCGCGGGAACCGACGGCTCCGATCCCGTGTGCGGGAGCGTAAGCCCATAAAGCTGTCCGGGCCCCGAACGGCTCCTTACCGCGGCGACATGTTCAGCCGCGGTCTTACCGCTCGCTCACCTCTCGGTGCGCTCCACCGGTGCCCGGCCAATGCGCCGTCACTAGGGCGGCGACGTTTCACTCGTGTTGCTGGGGCTCGCCGGACGCGTCCGGTGCCGCATAAGCGCGCAGCACCGCCTGGAACGCGGGATCGACCGGCGTGACGGCCACGGCGCGGCGAAGGCCGAGTCCGAGTCCGCCGATCAGCAGCGCCAGGACCAAGCAGCCGAGGAACGCGCGTGAGGAGGGCCGCATCGTCGAATCCGGAAGGCCGACCCGATGATCGGAGCGGCCGCCGCCGCACATGCCGAAAGGGCCACCGACCCGCAAGTCGATGGCCCTTCTGGAGACCGGAGCGGCATCCCGCTGACGGGGCGAGGGGGCGAAGCCCCGTCGGCGAGTGCGCCGCTCCGGCCGTGAACCGAACCTACGAGACGGGTGATGAATGTCAACATTCGTCAGTCGGTGGTTGCGCGCCGGAGACGGGGTCTGTGCGACTGCGCACATTCCGCAACGCCCGACGCCCATGCTACAGGCCGGCGATGCCGAGACCCGCCATGCCGACACCTTCGATGCCCGGCGCCGCGTGCCGTACACCCTGCCGCGCCACATGAAGCCCGCCTTCATCAATCCCGTCTTTGCCGCGCTGCCCACGACGGTGTTCGAGACCATGTCGCGGCTCGCGCGGGTCCACGGCGCGATCAATCTCGGTCAGGGTTTTCCGGACGACCCCGGGCCGGGGGATGTGCGCGAGCGGGGCGCGCGGGCGCTCCTGGACGGCTGGAACCAGTACCCGCCGATGATGGGCCTGTCGGCCCTGCGGGATGCGGTCGCCGCCCACTACGCGCATCACCAGGGGCTCGCCCTCGACCCGGAGACGGAGGTCATGGTTACCTCCGGGGCGACCGAGGCGCTGGCCGGCGCGCTCCTGGCACTGATCGAGCCCGGCGACGAGGTCGTGCTGTTCGCGCCCATGTACGACGCCTACCTGCCCCTGGTCCGACGGGCCGGTGGCGCGCCACGGATCGTGCCGCTGCAGCCTCCGGCCTTCCGCCTCGACGAGGCCGCCCTCGCGGCGGCCTTCGGTGAGCGCACCCGGGTCGTGGTGCTGAACAACCCCCTCAACCCGAGCGCCACCCTGTTCGCGCCGGAAGACCTCGATCTGCTCGCCCGCTACTGCCAGCGCTTCGATGTGACCGCGCTCTGCGACGAGGTCTGGGAGCACGTGGTATTCGACGGCGCGCGCCACCGGCCGCTGATGGCGCTGCCCGGGATGCGGGAGCGGACCGTCAAGATCGGCTCGGCCGGCAAGATCTTCTCGCTCACCGGCTGGAAGGTCGGCTTCGTGATGGCCGATGCCCGGCTGATGCGCGGGCTCGCCAAGGCGCACCAGTTCCTCACCTTCACCACGCCCCCGAACCTCCAGGAGGCGGTGGCCTACGGGCTGGGCAAGCCGGCCGCGTGGTTCGAGGCGATGCGGGCCGGCTACGCCCGCTCCCGCGACCGGCTCGCGGGCGGCCTGCGCGACCTCGGCTTCTCGGTGCTGCCGGCCCAGGCCACGTGGTTTCTCAACATCGACATCACCACCCTGGGCCACGCCGACGACGGGGCCTTCTGCGAGGCCCTCGTCACCCGCCACGGCGTCGCGGCCATTCCGGTGAGCGCTTTCTACCCGGATGCCTCCGTGCGCGGCCTCGTCCGGCTCTGCTTCGCCAAGGACGACGCCACCCTGGATGCGGCGCTCGACCGCATGAGCGGTCTCGCCGGGAGCGCAGCGTGACGCGTGCCGGCACCGTCCTTGCGGGGATCCGACCGGGGGGCCACATCGTTGGGGACGATGGCTTCCCGACGGATCCCGACCATGGACTTCACCCAGGCTGCCCAGGCCGGGCGTTTCGCCCGTGCCGAGACCTTTTCCGGGGGCGAGACCCGCTCCGGTCCCCGGCCCGCCTTCCGGTCGGCGGATCTCAGCCAGGAGGCGAGTCTCGCCCGGCTGGAGACTCTGGCCCACCTGATGGACACAGCGTTCGTCATCCCGGGCATCAACCGGCGTGTCGGGTTCGACGCGCTGATCGGGCTCGTGCCGGTGATCGGCGACGTGGCCGGCATGGTGATCTCCTCCTTCATCGTCTACGAGGCGAAGCGCCTCGGCGCGCCGCGCTGGCTGCTGGCCCGGATGGGGCTGAACGTCGCCTTCGACGGGCTGATCGGCGCGGTGCCGGTCGCGGGCGACCTGTTCGACGCCGCCTTCAAAGCCAACCGCCGCAACGTTCGTCTGCTTCGCCGCTGGCTGGAGCGCAGCGGTGGTCTGCGCCCCACCGAGATCGAGGGCACCGCGACCCGGCTCGAGGGCTGAGCCCCCTTATCCGCTTCCTATCCGGCCGGCCGCGGGGCTGCCCGAGCGCCACGGCAGCGGGAGCGCGTGCGCCGCGGCGCGGGAGGCAGCACGGATGAACGAGGTCACGCGTCCCGGCGAGAGCGAGGTCGTGCCGGCGCCGATGCCCGGCGCCCAGCCGCTGGTCCTACGCCCGGACGAGGGGGCGCCGCCCCCGGTCCTGGCCGCGGGAGCGAGCCGGCGCGCCCGCCTGTCGCCGCTCAACCGGCGCCGCCTCGACAATTTCCGCCGCAACCGGCTCGGCTACGGATCGTTCGTGATCTTCGCGATCCTGTTCGTGCTCAGCCTGTTCGCGGAATTCATCGCCAACGATCGGCCGATCCTGCTGTCCTACAAGGGCGAGTGGCTGGTCCCGGTCCTGGTCGACTATCCGGAGGAGAAGTTCGGCGGCTTCCTCGCCACGACCGACTACCGCTCCGCCGAGATCCGCAAGGAGATCGCCGCGAACGGCTGGGCGCTGTGGCCGCCGATCCCGTTCTCGTACGATACGATCAACGAGGATCTGCCGACGCCGTCGCCGTCGCCGCCCACCTGGATGCTCACCGACGCGCAGTGCCGGCCCGTGGCCGAGAAACTCGGTGGCGCGGGTTGCGCGGACATTCCCTGGCACTGGCTCGGCACCGACAACACCACGCGGGACGTGCTGGCGCGGGTGATCTACGGCTTCCGCATCTCGGTGCTGTTCGGCCTGATCCTGGCCGCGGTCTCGTCGGTGATCGGCGTCATCGCGGGCGCCGTGCAGGGCTATTTCGGCGGCTGGGTCGATCTCGCCTTCCAGCGCTTCATCGAGGTCTGGGGTGGCATCCCGACCCTTTACCTGATCATCATCATTTCGGCCTTCATCGCACCGGGCTTCTTCGTTCTGCTCGGGATCATGCTGCTGTTCTCGTGGGTGGCGCTGGTTAGCGTCGTCCGCGCCGAGTTCCTGCGGGCCCGGAACTTCGAATACGTCCGGGCCGCGCGAGCTTTGGGCCTGTCGAACATCCGCATCATGACCGTTCATCTGCTGCCGAATGCCATGGTGGCGACGCTGACCTTTCTGCCGTTCATCCTGAACGGTTCGATCACCACCCTGACCTCGCTGGACTTCCTCGGCTTTGGCCTGCCGCCCGGCTCGCCCTCCCTCGGAGAGCTTCTCGCCCAGGGCAAGGACAATCTGACCGCGCCGTGGCTCGGATTGACCGGCTTCCTGGTCATCGCCGTGATGTTGAGCCTGCTCGTCTTCGCCGGCGAGGCCGTGCGCGACGCCTTCGATCCCCGTAAGACTTTCGTCTGAGGTCGCCACCGGCGGGAGAAAATGACGCAGGTCCCGGCCGCGCCTCCGCACAACTGTACGAAGATTGAGCCTTGTCCCGGAATGAACGGGCGGCAACCGTATAGGACCGTCTCGGGATGGTCCCGATCCTGGGGGTAAAGGTCTCTGCCGCCAACAAAAACTCGGCTCCAGGAACCGACTAGAATTCGTGGATCGGAGAGCGATAAAGCGCCTCAGAAGTGTGCTTTAAGTGCCGCCAATGCAACCATACCCTGTAAGCCTTACCGGATGATGCAGACTTAGACTTCGTCCTGATCACAGATAATTGAATGGATTGCCTTGCATTTTTCAGACGCTGTCTTAACTCGCGGAACAGGGGTCCCCATCAGGCTTTTGTTCCAAGGAAAGAGAGAATGTCAGAAACTGCGCCGACATCGCAATTGGATTTCATCGAGCGGACCGTGGACGTCGTCGCGGCCTACGTTTCCAACAACTCGCTGCCTTCGGCCGAATTGCCGACCCTGATCGCGAGCATCCACGAGGCGCTGAACGCGATCGGGTCCGGTCCGGCCGCCCCGGCGACCGAGAGCGTCGAGCGGCCGACGCCCGCTCAGGTCCGCAAGTCGATCCGCCCCGACGGACTGATCAGTTTCATCGACGGCAAGTCGTACAAGACGCTGAAGCGCCACCTGACCAAGCACGGGCTCGATCCGCAGAGCTACCGGGAGCGCTACGGTCTGCCGGCCGATTACCCGACCACCTCGGCGAACTATTCGGCGCAGCGCTCGGCGCTCGCCAAGAGCCTCGGTCTCGGCCAGCCGGGCCGGTCTCAGTCGGCCGCCAATGATGCGGAGCCCGCAGACGAGGCGGCCTCTACCCCCGCCCCGAGCCGGCGCAAGACCGCGGCCGCCACGACCAAGTCCCGCGCCAGCCGCAAGGTCGAAGCCGCCTGATTGCGGCCGGAGGGGTCGAACGGTCGCAGGCGCGCGATTGAAGACGATCGCGTCCTCAACCCCCTCCGGAGCTCCTGAACGGCGCGCGGTCGCGGCTCAGGCCGCGAGCCGCCCGTCGAGCGGGAACACCTTGGCGGGGTTCAGCATCCAGTGCGGATCGAACACCGCCTTGACCCGCATCTGCTGCTCGAGATCGACCTGATCGTACTGGAAGCGCATCAGCTCGCGCTTCTCGATCCCGACGCCGTGCTCGCCGGTCAGGCAGCCGCCGACCTCGACGCAGAGCTTCAGGATCTCGTCGCCCGCAGTCTCGGCCTTCTGCAACTCGCCGGGCCTGTTGATGTCGAACAGGATCAGCGGGTGCAGGTTGCCGTCGCCCGCGTGGAACACGTTGGCGACCCGCAGGCCCTTCTCGGCGCAGATCGCGCCGATCCGCTCCAGCACCGGCCCGAGCTGGCCGGTGGGGATCGTGCCGTCCATGCAGATGTAGTCGGAGATCCGGCCGGTCGCCCCGAAGGCCGACTTGCGGCCCTTCCAGATCGCGGCCGATTCCGCCTCCGAGCGCGAGACCCGCACGCTGGTCGGGCGGAAATCCTTGGCGATCGTCTCGATCCGCGCCAGCATCGCGTCGCACTCGGTGTCCGAGCCCTCGACCTCAATGATCAGCATCGCCTCGGCGTCGCGGGGATAGCCGGCCTGAGCGAAATCCTCGGTGATGAGGATCGCTTCGCGGTCCATGTACTCGATCGCCACCGGGATGATTCCGGCCGCGATGATCGCCGCGACGCAATCGCCCGCATCCTCGACCTTCGAGAAGCCGACCAGCACCGGCCGCGCACCCTCGGCTGCGCGCAGGATCCGCACGGTCGCCTCGGTGACGATGCCGAGCTGCCCCTCCGAGCCGCAGACGAGGCCGAGCAGGTCGTAGCCGCCGCTGTCGAGATGCTGGCCGCCGATTTCGACCACGGTGCCATCGTTGAGCACCAGGGTGACGCCGAGCAGGTTGTTGGTGGTCACGCCGTATTTAAGGCAGTGGGCGCCGCCGGAATTCATCGCGATGTTGCCCGCGATGGTGCAGGCGAGCTGGCTCGACGGGTCGGGGGCGTAGAAGAAGCCCTCGTGGGAGACTGCGCCCGAGATGGCGAGATTGGTGATGCCGCTCTGCACCCGGGCGGTGCGGTTGGCGAAGTCCATGTCGAGGACCTTGGTCATCTTGCCGACGCCCAGGATGATCGCGTCGGCCTGCGCGATGGCGCCGCCCGCGAGCGACGTGCCGGCGCCCCGGGGCACGACCCGCACGCCGTTGGCGTGGCAATAGGCCATCACGGCGGCGACCTCCGCGGTGGTGGAGGGCAGCACCACGGCGAGCGGCATCTGCCGGTAGGCAGTGAGCCCGTCCGTCTCGAACGCCCGGCGTTCGTCCTCGCTGACCACCAGCGCCTCCGGCGCGACCAGGGGCGCGAGGCCGGCCAGGATCGTCTCGCGGCGGGCGAGGATCGCGGGATCGGGGTCGGGAAAGCGGATGGTCATGGGGCTTGTGCCCTCCTTGGGCCCGCGGTGCGGGATGGCGTGCCGGCAGCATGGACCTCGGCGGGCGCGCCTTCAACCAGAGTGCGGCGCTGCGTCGTCCCCGCGTCACATTTCAACCACGACGGCTGCCTAGCGTCGCCGGAGACGCTTCGCTGCGCCGAGCCTCGATTCCGGCCTCCGGTGCCGGATCCGGTCGACGGGTCAAGAACGGACACGATGAACGCTCCCGCCTCCAGCGCCCTGCGCGACGATCGTTATGACGCGCCGTCGGCGCATCTCGCCACCACCCGCGACCTCGGGATCCGCAGCCTCCAGCTCGGCATCGCGGCCCTGCAGGAGGCGAGCGCGGCCTTCCAGGGCCGGCTCGGCGCGGCCTTCGAGGAGGCGGTGCAGACCATCCTGCAAAGCAAGGGCCGCGTCATCGTGAGCGGCATCGGCAAGAGCGGCCATGTCGGCCGCAAGATCGCCGCGACGCTGGCCTCCACGGGCACGCACGCCTTCTTCGTCCACCCGACCGAGGCGAGCCACGGCGACCTCGGGATGATCGCCCGGGACGACGTCATCATTGCGCTGTCGTGGTCGGGGGAGACCGCGGAACTGTCCGACCTCGTCGGCTTCAGCCGCCGGTTCTCGATTCCCCTGGTGGCCATCACCCGCAACGGCGAGAGCACGCTCGGCAAGGCCGCCGACGTGCTGCTGGAATTGCCCCGGGTGCGGGAATCCTGCCCGCACGACCTCGCGCCGACCTCCTCCAGCTTGATCCAGCTGGCGCTGGGCGACGCCCTGGCGGTGGCGCTGCTGGAGCGGCGCGGCTTCACCTCGGCGCGCTTCCACACCCTGCATCCCGGCGGGACACTGGCGGCCCGCCTCAAGACCGTGCAGCAGGTGATGCATGGGCCTCAGGACATGCCGCTGGTCCACGAGACCGCGTTGATGTCCGAGGTGCTGATCGAGATCGCGGCGCGGCGCTACGGCTGCGTCGGCGTCACCGATGCGGCCGGGCGTCTGGTCGGCATCGTCACGGACGGCGACCTGCGCCGCCACATGGGCCCTGCGCTCCTCGACACGCCGGTCTCGACGGTGATGACCCGGGATCCGGTCACCGTCGAACCGCACAAGCTGGCTCAGGCCGCCCTGGAATTGATGAACCGCCGGCTCATCACCGCGGTCTTCGCGGTCACGGACGGACGGCCTGTGGGCATCGTGCACGTCCACGACCTGCTGCGCGTCGGCATCGTCTGAGGCCGTTCGGAGCCGGCAGGTCCCATCCTCGCCCGCATCCTTCGAGGCCTCCGCTGCGCTCTGGCACCTCAGGATGAGAACGGAGGGTGGGGGCGACCGGTGCGCGGATCCGCCAGTCGGGCGCTGCTCACAGCCGCGCCAGCAGCTCCGCCTTCTTGGTCGAGAATTCCACATCGGTGAGCACGCCGCGCGCGTGCAGGTCGGCCAGCCGTTCGATGGTCGCGAGCACCGCGTCCGCGGAGGACCGGTCCGGCGCGGGCGTCTCCGCGGGTGCCACCTTTTGCGCCCTATCCTCTTGGCGCGGGTCTACCTGGCGCGGGTCTACTTGGCGCGGCGCCGCGACCTCCGCCTCGATCCGGCGCAGGCGGTCGAGGGCGACAGCCCCGGCCGGTCCCGTAAAGCCGAGACTGCCATTCGCCTGCGACACGCCGGTGATGCGGTGCTCGCCGGTATCGTAGAGAGCGACCTCCGAACCCGATTCGACGGCGAGCCGCCTTCTGTCCGGGAAATAGGCGTAGCGCAGCCCGTTCTGAGCGCCGGTGCTCGCCGGATCCCCCAGACCGGCCGGCCACCACTCGCCGCCGCCTCGTCGTGCCACGGGCGCAGCCTCCGAGAAGCCGCCTGCTGGGAGCGCCCCGGCCAGCTCGGTGCAGAGTGCGCCGACCCGCGCCTTCAGGCCGTCGTCGAACATCCGGCCGACCATCACCATGCCGCCGGCGAACCACTGTCCCATCCCGCCGAGATCGGGATGGTCGAACTGCGCCATCGTGCCGTGGCCGCGCTCCAGGGCCCGGATCAGGTGGCGCACCGCGTCCAGGCTGACCCCGTGACGCTCGGCGACATTCCGCAGCCCGGAGACGGGGTCGAACGGCCCGTCATCCCGGAATGGGTCGGATTCGGCAGCGTTGTCGGACGGATCCATGAGCCAGCTCCCGAAGCGGTGGAGGGCGGATACGATGCGCCCGAAACCGGGCGCGCGCCGGCCCGGGAGCCCGAAGGCCGCCCCGGGCCTGCGGCGGCGTTGCGCTGCAGACCCAATCCGCGGCCGTACAAGCGGGTTCCGGGCCGTCTCAGGCCGCGGCCGGCGGGAATGGGCCCGCGATGGTGAAGTCGGTGATCGGCCGGCGGCCGTTCGGGGTCTCGCGGGGCCGCTGCTCCTCGGGAAGGTCCGCCTCGGGCGTTTTGCGGCCGACCGCGAAGGCGGCCTCGATCCGATGGTTCTCGGGCAGACGCAGGACCTCGGGCGCGCGGACATGGTCGAAGCCGACCATGCCGTGGGCGTGCCAGCCCTGATGGATCGCCTGGAGCTGGAAGGCGAGCGAGGCGCTGCCCACGTCGAAGGAGTGGCTGTAGGAGGGCTTCAGCTCGTCGCCGACCTTCATGAGCCCGTTCGAGACCAGGAACAGGATCGCGCCGGTGCCGGCGACCCATTTCTGGTTGGCGGGAACGAGGAGGCCCAGGAACGTGTCCCAATTGGCATCGCCCCGGAGCGCGTAGAGGAAGCGCCAGGGCTGCGAGTTGTAGGCGGAGGGCGACCAGCGCGCCGCCTCGATCATCCGCATCAGCTCGGATTCGGGCAGAGCCTCGCCCGTGAAGGCGCGGGGCGAGTACCGCGCGACGAAGACCGGATCGATGTCGTGGTCGGCGCGGCGGGGCGAGGGCAGGCTCAAGGGATTCATCTCCGGATGGGCGCGGGCGCCCGGGCAGCCGAGCTTGCCCGAAACGCCCGCCCGGAGGCAAACCCTACGCCATCCTAGGCCACGCTGCGCTCGATCTCCTCCTCGTCGCAGATCACGCCGGCATTGCCCTCGAACTCCGCCGCGAGGTCCACGGGGGCGTGGACCGGCGCCGCGTTCACCCGGTCGCGCGCGAAGGTCGCCAGGAACAGGCGCATGACGTGGCGCACGCCCGCATCGTTGATGGTGCGCTGGTCCTCGTTGTAGTAGCGCCCGGCATTCACGTTGCTCGTGACGATGTCGTAGGCGGGGAAGTAGACCGCCCGCGGGTCGCCGCGGCCGACCACCTCGCCGGCCGCCACCCGCAGCACCGACTTGGAGTAGCTGTTCGACTCCATCACGTGCCGGTCCATGTAGGTGGCGATCATCGGCACCGGCGAGACCGTGAAGATCACCCGCGCCTTCGGGTTCACGCTCCAGAGCCGGTCGAGGAAGCCGTTGAGGTCGCCCAGCACCTCGCCCGCGCCCGCGTTGACGCACTCGTAGAGGGCCGGGTCGAAGGTGCCGCCCGCGACCCCGGGGGCGAGCGGCAGCGCCGCGCCGTCGGCCCGCCAGCGCCAGCCTTCCGTGAGGCCGAGCGTCAGCACGAACACGTCCAGGGTCTCGAACAGGCGGCGCACCTCGGCGAGATGCGCGTCGCGCGCCGCGACCACCTCGGCCTCGCTGGCAAAGCCCGCGGGCTCGACCGTGGGGCGGAACGGGTCGACGTAGCGGCCATCGTCGCGCAGCCAGGCCTTCAGCTCCGGCTCGAACGTTCCGTAGGCCCGGTCGAACAGCTGCACGAACTGGCGCGTGTAGTAGAGGTTGCCGTAGCGCGCCGAGAACGTGCCGAACTGGCGGGCATTGGCCTCCTCGGCGCTCATGCCGGGGGTCGGCGGCTCGGTCAGGTAGTAGTTGAACCCGGCGCCGCGCACCGCCTCGGCCACCCGCTGCGCGAAGCAGGAGCCGCCGGTGGCGACCTTGTCGGTCGGCCCGATCACGAAGGTGTCCTTCGGGTGCGGATTGACCGCGAAGGGCGGCACGTTGGTGACGACCTTGCGCCAGAATCGCTCGGCCGGTAGACCCGTATACGGATTCAACGCCATCTTCGAACCCTCTTCTTCACGACGGCGACGGCCCTCGGGACCGCTGACCCGTCCGCTGACACCGGCACGCGACGTGGCCCTGAACGACCTGCCCCGGCGCGCCCGCAGCGCGTTCACCCGCTCGGCGCCCGATTGGGCGCCTACCCGTTGGGCCCCCACCTGGGCGACACCATGGCGGAACCGCGCCCGCGCCGCCACGACCCGTGATGGGCCGAGCATCGCGGTGCTGGGCAATTGCCAGGCCCGAGGCATCGCCCGGGCCATGCGCCTGCTCGCGCCGAAGAGCCCGGTCCGCTACCTGCCCATGGGCTCGCTGAAGCGCGACCACGGCCATGTCGACGGCCTGATCCGGACCCTGCGCGCCCACGACCACGTCTTCTCGCAGGCCTTCCCGGCCGGGCTGATCCCGGGCGGCGACGTCGCCACTGTGCGCGCGGCCGACCCGCGGCTCAAGCTGTTCCCGTCGATCGTGTTCTCGGCCTTCCACCCGGACATGGTCTATGTCGGCCAGGCCTCGGACCTCGCCGCGCTGAAGCTGACGCCGTCGCCGCTGGGCCAGTACCACTCGGCGATCGTGCTGACCGCCCACCGGCTCGGCCTCGACGCCGGCCGCACCGCCGGCCTGTTCCGCGAGGACGTGTTCGCCCGTCTGGGCTATCTCGACCACTGGGACCCGGCGGTGCGCGAGCTCGTCGGCGCGGCCGACGCCCTGGGCTTCGGGCTGGATCGCGAGGTGACCCGCTGGGCGCGCCGCGGCGCCTTCATGCACCTGATGAACCATCCCAAGGTCCACGTCCTCGGCGACATCGCCCGGCGGCTTCTGCAGGAGAACGGGCTCGCGCCCGAGCCCGTGGAGATCGAGGATTACCTCGGCGACGAGCTGGCCCAGGACGTGGTCTGGCCGATCTACCCGCCCATCGCCGAGCACTTTGGCCTGACCGGCTCGTACCTGTTCAAGACCAAGCCGCGGGGCGACGACTTCCCGGTGCTCTACGACCTGCCGGGCTTCATCGCGGCGAGCTTCGCGCTCTACGACGCGATGACCCCCGGGGATCTCGCCTGCCCGCGGGTCGAGGCGTGGCTCGCCGCGCCGGAGATCGTCGCGCTGTTCCGGGCCGGCTGAGGCCGCCCCCGGGAGAAGGCGTCCAGCCGGCAGACTCGTCGTTGCGAGCGGAGCGAAGCAGTCCAGGAGCGCCTCGCCGGCCGAGCGCGCGCCGCCCGGGGTCGCTTCGCTGCGCGCGCGATGACTGTCCGGCTCGGATGGATCCGTGACTCAGCCCGCCGCGCAGAGCCGGCTGTCGGAGCCGGCCTCGCCGAGGCCCTCGACCATGATCCGGACCAGGCGGTTAACCTCCTGCATCTGGAAGGGCTTGCGCAGGAACAGGCTTCCCGGCACGCCGCTGCGGCCGTGCGTGTCCGTCGAGGTGTAGACCACCGGCCGGTTCAGATGGATCGCCCGGAAGGCGTGGGCCACCGTCCAGCCGTCGATCAGCCCGGGCAGGTGGATATCGGTGAACAGCCAATCGATCGCCGCACCCCGGTCGCGCAGGACGGTCAGCGCGGCCTCGCCCGTCGAGGCTTCGATCACCCGGATGCCGTGCGTCTCGCACAGGCTCGCGACGATCTCGAGGAGCAGGTAGCTGTCCTCGACGATGAGGACGCTCTGAGCGGGGCGCATGACGGAGGTCCGGTGTTCGGCCCGCCGATTAGGGGGCGACAGGGTTGAAGATCTCTTAAAGACCCGCCTGGACCCGTTACCGGGCGGAGGCCGGCGCCTGTTGCAGCGCCGCAACCGACGGGGCCGAAATGGCGCGTCGCGACCCTCCGCCCCGCCGCCGCCGCATTCCGGGCGCGTCCGGGTGCGTCAGCGCACGCCGTCGACCGGCGCGGGCCGTCACCACGCCCCCGCGCCGCCCGGCGGAACCGTCGCTTAACCAACCCCGCCTACCAACGGCGCCAGGAATACGCGGACCCGCCTCGAAGACCAGCAGCCGGCCTTCGGCACCGCTCGAGGAGTTTTTCAGACCATGCCCCAGCGTTTCCGCGCCGCCGCCCTCGGCCTCGCGCTCGTCGCCGCCCTCGGCCTGGGCGCCTGCAGCAACGACAAGGACCTCGCCGACGCCTCCGCCTTCGGGGCGGGTGCCGCGACCCCCGGCAGCGCCCAGGACTTCGTCGTCAATATCGGCGACCGGGTCTTCTTCGAGTCGGATTCCACCGACCTGACGCCCACCGCGACCGCCACCCTCGACAAGCAGGCCGCGTGGCTGCAGCGCTACCCGCGCTACACCTTCATCATCGAGGGCCATGCCGACGAGCGGGGCACCCGCGAGTACAACTTCTCCCTCGGCGCCCGCCGGGCCCAGGCGGTGAACGACTACCTCGCCACCCGCGGCATCGCGGCAAGCCGGATGCGGACCGTGTCGTACGGCAAGGAGCGGCCGGTGGCCGTGTGCAACGACATCTCCTGCTGGTCGCAGAACCGCCGTGCGGTGATCGTCCTCGATCGCGGGGCCGGAGCGTAAGCCGCGGCTAAAACGACCCTGGAGGCGGCTTCAGACCGCCGCCTCCGCCTCGCGCCGCAGTTTTGCCGCGGAACGGCGCATCTGTTAGGCCCTCGCGCCGCCACCGGATCGCACCCGCACCATGTCCGCCCGTCTTCGCACCCGCCTCGCGCTCACCACGATCCTGGGAGCCATGCTCCTCGGCCACCCGGCAGCCGCGCAGGACGCCTCCGAGTTGGTGGTGCGCCTCGGCCGCATCGAGAACCAGTCCCGGCTCATGGCCGGACAGATCGAGACGCTCCAGTACGAGAACCGCCAGCTCAAGGAGCAGCTGCGCAAGTTCCAGGAGGATGTCGAGTTCCGCCTGAACGAGGGCAAGGGCGGCAAGCCCTCGGCCGCCCCCGCGCCGTCGGGCGCCGTCAACGGCGGCAATCCGGGCGCCGGCCGCCCCGGCAAGCGCGGCGACGCCTTCGACCCGTCGCAATCCCCCGGGGCCCCGGGCGCCCCCGTGCAGCTCGGCAGCACGCAGCCCTCCGCGCCGCTGCCGCCCCGTGACGCCGTCGAGGCGACCGAGGCCGCCCCCCGGCCGCAGCGTCTGCCGCAAGGGGCGATCAATGGGGCGATCAATGGGGATGATGAGGACGCCGACGCCGTTCCCGGCTACGACGAGCCGGTCGATCTGCGGCCGCCGGCCCGGACCGGGGCGATCCCGGCGCGGCCCTCCGAGAGCGTGGCGGCGACCCGGACGGGCGATCCGGCCGCCGATTACGACGCCGCGGTCGAGCTGTACCGCGCCAAGCAGTACGAGCAGGCCGAGATGGGCCTGCGCCAGTTCATCCAGTCGCACCCGCGCGATAACCGCATCGCCGGCGCGACCTACTGGCTCGGCGAGAGCTACCTCGCGCGCGGGCGCAACCGCGAGGCCGCCGAGCAGTTCCTGAAGGTCTCTACCGACTACGCCCGCTCCTCCCAGGCCCCCGACGCCATGCTGAAGCTCGGCGTCACGCTCAACGCGCTCGGCGCCCGCGAGCAAGCCTGCGCGACCTTGGCCGAGCTGGACCGGAAGTTCCCGAATGCCGGCAACGGCATCCGCCAGGGCGTCGCGCGCGAGCAGAAGCGCGCCCGCTGCGGCGCTTGATCGGCCCGGACGACCCGGTCCGCGCTGCCCTCAGCCCCTGGCTCGACCCATCCGCGTGCGGCGGCCGGGGCGCGCTCCTCGCCGTCTCGGGCGGTCCCGATTCGACCGCCCTGATGCATGCCGCCGTGATCCTGCGCGACGCGACCGGCGCATCACTGCAGGTCGCCACCGTGGATCACGGCCTGCGTCCCGACTCGGCCGCGGAGGCTGAGAACGTCGGCCGCGCCGCCCGAAAACTCGGCCTGCCCCACGCGATTCTGCCCTGGGCGGGCGCGAAGCCCGGCACCGGGCTGCAGGACGCGGCCCGCACGGCCCGTTATGCCCTGCTTGCCGCCCAGGCCGAGGCGGTCGGCGCCGGCCTCGTCCTGACAGGCCACACCCGGGACGATCAGGCCGAGACGGTGCTGATCCGGCTCGCCGCCGGCAGCGGCCTCGCGGGGCTTGCCGGCATGCGCGCCGAGCGGATGCTCCATCCCGGCATCGTCCTCGGGCGTCCGTTCCTGCACCTGCCGAAGGCGAGTCTGGTGGCGTGGTGCGCGGCGCGCGGCCTCCCGTATGTACGCGATCCCGCCAACGGGGATCCGCGCTTCGCCCGCGGCCGCCTGCGCGCGGCCTGGCCGGTTCTGGAACGCGAGGGCCTGACCCAGGCGCGCCTTGCCCGGCTCGCCGAGCGCGCCGCCCGCGACGAGGCCGCGCTCCGGAGCGCGGCTGAGCAGGCCCTAGACCGGTTGCGGCGGCCCGGGCCGGAGACGGGGGTTGGCATGGGCCTCGACGGGGCCGCCCTGGCGGCCCTGCCCGACGCCGTGGCCCTGCGCTGCCTCGATCTCGCCCTGACCCGGGCCGGCGCGCCGCCGCGCCGTCTCGAACGCCTCGAAACCCTGGTCCTCGAATCGCTCCTGCCGGCCCTGCGGCGGCGGGAGCCGATCCGGCGCACCTTGGCGGGGTTTCTGGTCTGCGCCGATGCGGGCGGGACCGTGAGCCTCGCCCCCGCTCCGCCGCGTCGACGCGGGGCGGCAGGTGCTGCCCTCGCCGCAGGGCCTCCCGAATTACTTGGCAAGGGAGAACCCCCCGCCTACATTGGCGAGGTGTGCACGGATGGACAGGAATAGCCGCGTGGCGGGTCCGTCCTGGGGGTCGCACGCGCCAGGGATTGATCGATGAACCCGAATTTTCGCAACTTTGCCTTGTGGGTCGTCATCTTCCTGCTGGTGCTGGCCCTCGTCACCCTGTTCCAGAACCCGGGGCACCGAGGCGGCGGCAGCGAGATCGCCTACAGCCAGCTCCTGAACGACGCCGATGCCGGCAAGATCCAGTCGGTGGTGATCTCCGGGCAGGACGTGTCCGGCACCTATGTCGGCGGCGGCAACTTCACGAGCTACGCGCCCAACGACCCGAGCCTGGTCTCCAAGCTCCAGGGCAAGGGGGTGCAGATCACCGCCCGTCCGCCGTCGGACAACACTCCCTGGTTCATCCAGCTTCTCGTGAGCTGGCTGCCGATCCTCGTCTTCATCGGCGCCTGGATCTTCCTCTCGCGCCAGATGCAGTCCGGCGCCGGCCGCGCCATGGGCTTCGGGAAGTCGAAGGCCAAGCTCCTGAACGAGGCGCACGGCCGCGTGTCGTTCGACGACGTCGCGGGTGTCGAGGAAGCGAAGGAGGATCTGCAGGAGATCGTGGAATTCCTGCGCGACCCCCAGAAGTTCCAGCGGCTCGGCGGCCGGATCCCCCGCGGCGTGCTGCTGGTCGGCCCGCCCGGCACCGGTAAGACCCTGATCGCCCGGGCGGTCGCCGGTGAGGCCAACGTGCCGTTCTTCACGATCTCGGGCTCCGACTTCGTCGAGATGTTCGTGGGTGTCGGCGCCAGCCGCGTGCGCGACATGTTCGAGCAGGCCAAGAAGAATGCGCCCTGCATCATCTTCATCGACGAGATCGACGCGGTCGGCCGCCATCGCGGCGCCGGCCTCGGCGGCGGCAACGACGAGCGCGAGCAGACCCTGAACCAGCTCCTCGTGGAGATGGACGGGTTCGAGGCCAACGAGGGCGTCATCATCATCGCGGCGACCAACCGCCCCGACGTGCTCGATCCGGCCCTGCTGCGGCCCGGCCGCTTCGACCGTCAGATCATGGTGCCGAACCCGGACGTCACCGGCCGTGAGCGCATCCTGCGGGTCCACGTCCGCAAGGTGCCGCTGGCGCCCGATGTCGACCTGAAGACCATCGCGCGCGGCACCCCGGGCTTCTCGGGCGCGGACCTGATGAACCTCGTGAACGAGTCGGCCCTGCTGGCGGCCCGCCGCGGCAAGCGCATCGTGACGATGCACGAGTTCGAGGACGCCAAGGACAAGGTCATGATGGGCGCCGAGCGGCGCACCCTGGTCATGACCGAGGACGAGAAGCGGCTCACTGCCTACCACGAGGGCGGCCACGCCATCGTGGCGCTGAACGTCCCGGCGACCGACCCGGTGCACAAGGCGACCATCATCCCCCGCGGCCGGGCCCTCGGCATGGTCATGCAGCTGCCCGAGCGCGACAAGCTCTCCATGAGCTTCGAGCAGATGACCTCGCGGCTGGCGATCATGATGGGCGGGCGCATCGCCGAGGAGATGATCTTCGGGCGCGAGAAGGTGACCTCGGGCGCGCAGTCGGACATCGAGCAGGCGACGCGGCTCGCCAAGATGATGGTGACCCGCTGGGGCTTCAGCCCCGAGCTCGGCACCGTCGCGTACGGCGACAACAACGACGAGGTCTTCCTCGGCATGTCGATGGGCCGGCAGCAATCGGTCTCCGAATCGACCGCCCAGAAGATCGACGCCGAGGTCCGTCGTCTCGTGGAGACCGGCCTGGAGGAGGCGCGCCGCATCCTCGCCGAGCACAAGGACGACCTGGAGGCCCTGGCGCAGGGGCTCCTCGAATACGAGACCCTCTCGGGCGAGGAGATCCGCAACCTGCTCAAGGGCCAGCCTCCGATCCGCGACGGCGGTGACGTGCCGCCGACCCCGGCCCGCGGCTCCTCGGTCCCCTCGGCGGGCCGCGGCCGGCCGAAGGAGAGCGACGGCGGGCTGGAGCCGCAGCCGCAGGCCTGAGGCGACGGATAAGACGACGATCGGAAAGGGCGCTGCGAGGCGCCCTTTTTCGTGCGGGGTGCAGGCAGAGTGCGGACCGTGACTTTCCCTCCCCTCGCAGAGGCGGGAGGGCATGTCGCGTCTCCGATGACAAACCGGATCTCCTATCGGCACATCGATGCTATCAGCTTGGCCGCTGGCCTCCGCGTCGATCAGCGAAGCGGAAACACAGAACCCTCTCCCCTGCAGCGCCGCGAAATCCCCGATGCCGGTCTCGACCTATCTCGTCGTCGCCCTCGGCGCCGGCGTCGCCGGCTTCGTGCAGGGGCTGTCGGGCTTCGCTTTCGGGCTCGTGGCCCTGTCGTTCTGGGCCTGGGTGATCGATCCGAAGCTCGCCGCCATCCTCTCCGTGGCCGGCGGCCTCACCGGTCAGATCGTCGCCGCCGTCTCGGTGCGGCGCGGCTTCGACCTCGAGCGCCTCGCCCCCTTCGTGCTCGGCGGCCTTGCCGGCATCCCCCTCGGCGTCCTGCTCCTGCCCCGGCTCGACGCCGACCTGTTCAAGGCGCTGCTTGGCCTCCTGCTGATGGTCTGGTGCCCGGTGATGCTGTGCGCCAAGGATCTGCCGCGGATCACGGTGGGTGGCCGGCTCGCCGATGCCGCGGTCGGCCTTGCGGGCGGCGTGATGGGCGCTCTCGGCGGCTTCACGGGCGTGCTGCCAACCCTCTGGTGCACCCTGCGCCGCTACGAGCGCGACGTGCAGCGCACGATCATCCAGAACTTCAACCTCGCGATGCTCACCGTGACGATGATCACCTATCTCGCTTCGGGGCTCGTCACGCGGCCGGTTCTGCCGATGCTGGCTGTGGTCCTGCCCGCCATGCTGATCCCCACGCTCCTCGGGACCCGGGCCTATGTGGGCGTGAGCGAGACGGCGTTCCGCAGGCTCGTGCTGAGCTTGCTCACGCTCTCGGGAATCATGCTCACGGTCTCGGCGCTGCCCAGGATCCTGTAAGCGCCGCGCCCCATTTCGAACGCCTTTGTCGCGGAGCAACCGATTCACCCTAGGGAAGCGTTCGAGTCGGACTTCTCTGGAATCTGCTAAGCTGTGTCGGGTCCGCGGCCCGGCTTCGGAGACGTGATGGTGCGCAAGTATTTCGGAACCGACGGCATCCGGGGCCGGGCCAACGGGGTGATCACGCCCGAACTCGCCCTCAAGGTCGGGCAGGCCGCCGGGCTCGTGTTCCAGCGCGGCGAGCACCGCCACCGGGTGGTGATCGGCAAGGACACCCGCCTCTCCGGCTACATGATCGAGACCGCGCTCGTGGCCGGCTTCACCTCGGTGGGCATGGACGTGCTGCTGCTCGGGCCGGTGCCGACGCCGGCCGTGGCGATGCTGACCCGGTCCATGCGCGCCGATCTCGGCGTGATGATCTCGGCCTCGCACAACCCGTTCGAGGACAACGGCATCAAGCTGTTCGGACCGGACGGATTCAAGCTCAACGACGCGATCGAGCACGAGATCGAGGGGTTGATCGATGCCGACATGCACAAGCGCCTGTCCGGCTCCAACGATCTCGGCCGGGCCAAGCGCATCGAGAGCGTGCATGCCCGCTACATCGAGTTCGCCAAGCGGACCCTGCCGCGGCAGGTGACCCTGGACGGCCTGCGGGTCGTGGTCGATTGCGCCAACGGCGCGGCCTACCGGGTCGCCCCCGAGACCCTGTGGGAACTCGGCGCCGAGGTCATCGCCATCGGCACCGAGCCGGACGGGTTTAACATCAACCGGGATGTCGGCTCGACCGCGCCCGCGGCGCTGATCGACATGGTGCGCGAGCGCCGGGCCGATATCGGCATCGCGCTCGACGGCGACGCCGACCGGGTTCTGATCGTCGACGAGAAGGGCCAAGTGGTCGACGGCGACCAGCTCATGGCGGTCGTGGCGCGTTCCTGGCAGGAGGATGAGCGCCTCACGCAGCCGGGCGTGGTCGCCACGATCATGTCCAATCTCGGCCTGGAGCGCTATCTCGGCGGCCTCGGCCTCACGCTCGCCCGCACGGCAGTGGGAGACCGCTATGTCCTCGAGCACATGCGCACGCATGGCTACAACCTCGGCGGCGAGCAGTCCGGGCACATCATCATGTCGGATTACACCACCACCGGCGACGGCCTCGTGGCCGCCCTGCAGCTCCTCAGCGTGGTGCAGCGGCAGAACCGGCCCGTGAGCGAGGTCTGCCATTGCTTCGATCCGCTGCCGCAGATCCTCAAGAATGTCCGCTACCGGAGCGGCGAGCCCCTGCGTGAGGACAGCGTGGTCAGCGCCATCGAGCATGCCCGCGAGCGGCTCGGCAATGCCGGCCGCCTGGTGATCCGCCCCTCCGGCACCGAGCCGGTGATCCGCGTGATGGCCGAGGGTGACGATCGCGGCCTCGTCAATGACGTGGTCGATGAGGTGGTCGACGCGGTCACCCGCGCGGCCGCCTGAGCGGTCATCCGTCCGTGTAGGCGGCGCGCAGCTCCGCGGGTGCGGTCATCCGCCAAGCCCCCAGCAGCGCCGCCCGCAGGATCTCCTCCTCGCAGAGGTCGAGGTCGAGATTGGTCCAGCCCCGCCGCCCCCAGGCGCCGTCGAGGGGGGTGAACAGGTCCGGCTCGGCCTCGCACAAGGTGGCCTGATCCTCGGGCGCGAGGCGCAGCACCACCCGCGCCTCCTCGATCCAGAGGGTCGCGAAAACCCGGCCGCCGACCCGGAAATCCGGGTTGCCGCTATGGGCACCCGCCACCGCCTCCGGCAGCATCAGCGCCAGGATGCGCACGTCCTCGGGACCCATGCGGATGTCAGCCCCTGCGAGGCCCGGGCACCCGGGCGGCGACGGTCGGGTCGCACATGCGCGCCTGCCACGACAGATAAACTCATCCGACGTGGTGACGCGATGCGGCAGAGACAAGCAAGTCCCGCCCGGATAACCGTTTCGATACGTCCGCAACGGATGCGCAAGGCTAACATTTAACGTTAAGCCAGATTTAAGACGTTGCTTCCATCCTTCACTCCGTACCCCGGGACCGCGCGCTGCGCGTCCGGCTCACGAGTCCAGTGAAGGAATCTCCATGGCCCGCTCCAAGCTGAACGCTTTGGTGCGCAGCCTGACGCTCGCGGCGAGCGTCGGCACGCCCTGCCTCGCCGCGGCCGCGGATCTGCTGCTTCCGCCGCCGCCCCCGCCGCCGCCGCCGATCGAGGTCGGCGGCGGCTGGTACCTGCGCGGCGACGTGGGCGCGAGCATCTACACCCGTCCGCGATACAGCGACGCCTACGACTACACCGGCTACGCCGAGTCCAACCGTGCCTTCGGCAACGCGATCGGCGGCGGCGGTTTCGCGGGCGTCGGCGTCGGCTACCAGTTCACCCCGTTCCTGCGCGGCGACATCACCGGTGAGTACCGCTACTCCACCGGCCTGCGCGGCAGCGAGTACTACAAGGGTCCGGATTTCGATAACGGGCTCGGCTCGTACGGCGTGAACAAGTCGAGCGGCCACTTCGACTCCGCGGTGGTTCTGGCCAACGCGTATTTCGACCTCGGCACGTGGTACGGCATCACGCCGTTCATCGGTGGCGGCGTCGGCTACGCGTTCAACCACGTCTCGAGCTACTCGACCAACCAGCAGTTCACCAGCCCGACCTACGGCTACGATTATGGGAACCCGATCTACGGCTGCGGCTGCGGACAACCCTCCTACAACTACGCGCCGGTCTACGACGCGAACGGCAACGCGGTGTACAACACCAACAGCGGCAGCAAGTTCTACAAGGACAAGACCAGCGGCAGCTTCGCCTGGGCGCTCCATGCCGGTCTGGCCTACAACGTGACCGACGCGCTGAAGATCGAGCTGGCCTACCGCTATCTGAACCTCGGCAAGGCGCAGACCGGCGCGGGCTTTGAGCCCTGCTGCACCGGCAGCCTGCAGGCGATCAAAGTGAAGGACATCGAGGCGCACGACGTGAAGATCGGCCTGCGCTACTACCTCGGCGGCTTCGTGGCGGCCCCGCTGCCGCCGCTCATGCCGGAGCCGATCCCCGGCCCGCTGGTGCGCAAGTACTGATCGCACCTCCAACGCGATCCCACCGACAGACGATGACGGCGCGGAGGCTCTCCGCGCCGTCTCGCGTTTCTGCGGCCCATCGCGCTCGATCCGGCTCTTGCCCGGCCCAATAGTCCGCAAGACACGCCGGGATTGAAAGACCCGGATCGGGATCCAGTCATCACGGCCGAGCAACGGAGAATTAAGGTTACCGGCTTATCACCGTGTCGAGGCGCGATCCGCCGTCCGTCTCTTTCGGTCCCAGGACGATCCCGATGCGTACCGTCACCTTTCCGCTGCTGGCGGTTCTCGGCCTCTGCGGCGTGACCTCCGCCCGCGCCGCCGATCTGGATTACGATTACCTGCGCGGCGCCGATTATGATCCGGTCCCGGCTTCGGTGGTCGACTGGAGTGGCGTGTATCTGGGCGGTCATGGCGGCTATACCTCGGCGGCCCTCGGCTTCAAAAATGCCCTATCGCCGATGGTCTACCAACACTCGCACAATTCGACCGCCGAGAGCGATTTCGCTGCCTCGACCTTGCTGAGCCCCCCATCGAAACGCGTCGGAGCTGGGAGCTTCGGCGTCTATGCTGGGTACAACATCCAGTACGACAATTTCGTGTTCGGTTTTGAGGGGGACTACACGGATTTCGGCCGTATGGGCTATTCCCAAGATAGCATCGGTCGCGTGAAGACGAACTCGCAGGGCTTGCAGGAGACCCTCAACCTGTACGGAAAGTCCGCGACGCGGATCAATGATTATGGGACGTTGCGCGCGCGAATTGGGTATGCCGCGGACAACCTCATGCCGTTCGTCACTGGCGGCGTCGCGATCGGGCGCGCTCGTGCTGCGGATTCACTTAGCTATTACGATAGCGGGTTTGATGTCAGCGCGTACAACGCTAATTTGGCTGGAACAAAGACGTACATTAATAATTTTAACAGCGCTTCCTACGATTACCGGACGAAGACCAAGGTCGTTTCTGGCGTGGCGCTCGGGGCAGGTCTGGAATACGCGATTACTGCGAACATCCTCCTGCGTGCCGAGTATCAATATGTGCTGTTCAGCAATTTCGACGGCCATAAAGTCAATCTAAATACCGTCCGTGCTGGCGCGGCCGTCAAGTTCTGATGCCGGACTCCGGCAGGAGCCTGCCCATGCAGATTTACAGCACCGTCCGTATCGCCATTCAGTTGCTCGCGGCCAGCTCAACCCTGGCACCCGCGATTGCCGCAGATTGGTCGGGGAGTCGGGCCGAGCCGCGCATCGTCCGATACCGCAGCACGGCCCGGCCCGGCCCCCCTGTCCCGCCGCCGGTGCTGGTGCGGGGCTACCTGCCGCGCAACCACAACGTCCCGATGTACAACGAGCCGCCCGGCCGCGCGCCCGCCTGGTAAGGGCTGTGGCGCACCCCATAATGGCGTGCTGTTGGCCTGCTAGAGCTGTTCCCGGTCAGGTAGCGACGGCCAAGTCGTTCTCGTAGCCGGCTCCGGCGATGTAGTTGCGGCACTCCTGCGGAGTGAAGCGCTTGAAG